>NZ_CP048117.1:0-300000 GCF_000469135.2 Bacillus sp. SB49 | reverse complement strand
AAACTAACTGAGTAAAGAGGACCGTCGCAAAGTAGTTGAGTTCCATTACTTTACGCAACTCATCTTCATTCAACTCTTCCAATGCTCCACCGCCGATAACACCGGCAGAATTGACAAGACCATTTATCGGCCCCATAGCGCTCGCTGCTTCGCGAACAATCTTCTTTCTGTCCTCTTCTTTATTCAAATCTGCCTGAACGACGTAGACTTCCGCATCTTCCCGTATGGAGGCAAGAGACTCTTTCCGTTCGTCCAGTTTCCCACCATTTCGTCCAGTAATCGTCACATGACCTCCAGCACGGACAATTTCTTTCGCCGCTTCGAAGCCGATTCCGCCTGTAGCACCTGTAACAATAGTATGTGTTCCTTCTAACGCCTGTTCAGAAAAAATGTTCATCCCTATCTCCTCCTTAGCGTCACGATATCCTCTGTACGACGGCACTAAACCTATGTAATAAAAAATCAGCGCTTAACGAACGGATTCCGTCGTTGAAGCGCTGATCCACGGGACAACTTTTTTAAGAAAGTCTGCCATGTTTATTCTTTTCTTGTTTCTTCTCATAGCTACCTACACCACTTCTAATGTTATTTCCGTTTGTTCTGCTTCCGGAAAGACAATAGAACCTTTCCACTACGTGTACGTTTCAGACCTTTTGACTTTTCCTGCGTTTGACCTTCCGGGCTGTTTTTGTAGTCCTGGTCGAAAAGCTCACGAGCTTTTGAATAGAGCAGAGTCATAGTGGTGTCCTCCTTTTCTTTATGGGATTATAATTCGATTCCCCCTGATAATATTAGTAAAACATCGTAAAAGCAAGAGATTTTTATTATTTTTATGTTTTTTTATAAATGAACCATCTATAAGCTCATTTTTCGACATATATCACGGTCTTTTCGCGTATTTCACAAAATATTCCCGCCTGTATTTATGATCAAACATAAAAAAAGACGACACGTAAAACGTATCGTCTCTGCATCTATATGATTAATTCAATACTTTAACTTCTACTGTTTTTCGTCCGAAATCAAGTGCATCTGATTGTTCAGGTACGAAGACATCAATACGGTTACCTTGGATTGCACCACCAGTATCGGCAGCGATTGCTTTACCATAACCTTCTACATAGACTTCAGAACCTAATGGGATGACATCAGGGTCGACGGCTACAACCTTCTGATCAGGATTAGCACGCAAGTCTACACCTGTAGCTGTTGTACCAGAGCAGCCTTCACAGAAAGCAGTGTACGCTGTAGCTTCCATCGTCAATGTTTTCGCTGCTTCTTCTTGAGCAGGCTCACTGGATGTTGGTTCTGCTTTCGCTTCCTGCTTCTCTGCTTCAGCAGGTTCAGGAGCCTGTTCCTGTTGTTCCTTCTCTACAGGTTGGGAAGCTTCAGGAGCTGCGTCAGCTTCGCCATTACTATGAAGCTTGAGTTCATCTCCAGGGAAAATCAATGCAGAATCCAAACCATTCCATGCTTTCAGATCACTTACACTTACATTATTAGCTTGTCCAATGCTGAAAAGCGTGTCTCCTGGTTTTACTGTGTGGACATCCGCAGATTTGCTTTGTCCGTCGACAGAAAGGTTCTGATCGGGGAAGATCAAGTTAGAAGTTAGTCCGTTTGCTGCTTTTATATCTTCAACAGAGACTCCATTCGCTTGGGAAATGGACCAAAGCGTGTCTCCTTTATTTACTGTTACCTCTTCTGCACTTACTGAAGTTGCTGTTACTGCCGAAATCGAAGCGACCGCCGCCAAAGATACTACTGTTTTTTTCATAATTGTTATTTCCTCCTTGGGTAAACAGTCTTGCTAAACGATTTGTTTAGGCACTGTTTAAAATCACAAGTACTACTCTAACATGTGTATCGGAAAAGCCAATAACAGGACAGCAACAATATCATTGCAAACATTACAACGACTTTACTTCCTTGTCATATAGTATAATTCCTTACATTTCTGCATAAAAATAGACCTCTGCATCCGCAGAAGCCTATTTTTATGAACTTACCTCTTTCCTTAACCTCTTTGTACATTACAATAGTGCACGATAGCATCGTTTAGAAATGCGGGGTACCCCTCTCTCCATTTCTCAAGATTGGAGCGGAACCGCTCATCGTTTACATACATGTCGGCAAGACCGCGGAAGATCTCCAAGGTACATTCATAGAAATAGTCTGTGATATGCTGCCGCTTCTTACCGATCCACTTTTGAACCTCCGCATCTTCCGGTCCTTTATCCATGATAGAAACCAAGTGACGGTCGATGGCATCCATATCCTGTTTCATCCTTTTCCAGTCTTCTTCGGAATAAGATTTTGTCTTTCTTGCTGATTCCTTGTACGCAGCTGTGTTTCCCCAGCGATTGTTTACTTCCTGCTCATATTTCTTTTGATGCTCCTCAATCGAGCGACTGTCAAAGGGCTCTAAACGATCTTTATTCTCCATAACCGTTCCTCCTTGAATTGAGGCAAGCGTGCGGTCGACAGATTCAATCATCCGATCCAAACGGTGTCGTTTCTCCACTAACATGTACCGGTGATGAGCAAGTGCCTTTCGCTCATCAAATTCGGGGTCGTCTAGTATCTGTTGAATCTTTACTAAAGAAAGATCCATTTCACGGAAGAAAAGAATTTGTTGAAGCCTCGCTATTTCACTCTCCCCATAAAGTCGATACCCATTAGAAGCGATGGTCCGTGGAGAAAGCAAGCCGATGTGATCGTAATGATGCAGCGTGCGCACACTGCATCCGGCCAGATCCGCTACCTCTTTTATTTTCATCATAGGTGATCACCTCTTCTTAAGCTTATGATATGACGTCACGTCAAGGTCAATAGCTTTTCTTGTCATTAATTGTAGTTTTATGATCCGTAGAGGGTTTTGACGGGCAACTGAAGAATTATTAGCTATGACATTCTTTATAAGGTTGTGTTCCTATGAATATGTACTGCCAGAGTGCTTTCCACCAATTAGAGATCGTGATCGCTTCCATATCAGAAATGGTAGGCCAACTCTCGGAGGATGACCTCAAGCTTCGTCCGACGGAAGGGAAATATTCCATTGGAGAACTTCTTGAACATATCGCTGTCATTCCGGCAGCAGACGGAGCAATTATTGAAGAGCGGTCCAAAGATGAGATGGAACAGTTCTATGAGTCAATATCCCTTAAGAAAAAAGAGGCCATTCTGGAAAAGCTGTTTGAACATTTTTCCCAATTGAAATTTCAATTTGAGCATTATACGGAGGAGCATCTATACACGGAAACAACTTCATGGTGGGGAGTATCCCACACCCGTTTTGAATGGCTCCTGCAAATTATCGCTCATATGTACCATCACAGAGGGCAGCTTCATGCGATGCTCGTCCACACGTATAAGAAGGATCCGGAAATCATGTTATTCGAATAAGCAGACGGAAAGTGCGAATTAAAAGCGAAAGAAACCGACTTCTCTTTTCCTATGAAAGGTCTGAGGGCCGGTTTCTTTGCCGTGGTTTCGAACCACTTCTTATTTTCTGCCAAGATCCGTCTGAATGTCCTCTTTGTACGCATAAGAGAAAAGTAAAGAAACTAAAATGGCTCCTCCAATTAAATTACCGATACTCGCGGGTACCAAATTGAAGAAAATATATTCGTACCACGTGTATTTATCAGATACGAGGAAACCCATACTGAAATACCCCATATTCGCGGCGCTGTGCTGGAAGTTACCGGCTACGAACAAGACGACAGGGAGCATAGTTCCAAGAATCTTCCCTGTTATATCCCTTGCAGCAGTCGTAAGAAATGCGGCCATCCCGATCAGCCAGTTCGCCAGGATCCCGGAAACGAGAACCTGAAACCACCCCAGGACACCATGATCCATGAACTTCATTTTATTCTCCAGGTACATAGTCAATTCCGGATAGAAGGTAGAAGAAAAGGATCCGGACAACTCGATCAGCACGGCTACCAAAAAAGCCCCGATCAGGTTACCAATGTAGGTGGATGCCCAGAACTTATATATATTCCCTTTCATTAACCCTGACTTATTAAATAAATAAGACGGTAGAAGGACGTTGATTTCCGTAAACAAAACGGCTCCGGATATAAACACCATCGAATACCCGGCTGCAAACCCGAGACCAGCAAGCAGGTGGAACAGCCCTTTCGTTTCCACCCCTTCGGAAAGCAATATGGAAAAGACAGCCCCGAAGGTCATGAATGATCCTGCCGTCAATGCTAACAGGAATTGAGCCCGGAAAGGCTTACTTAGGTGATCCCTACCTTTTTCACCAAATCCGTCAACGATTTGCGAAGGGATATAGAACTGCCTGCTCGGCTCGTCCTTTTTCTTCTCTTCTATATCTTCCGATTGATTACGGTTTTTTTCGTCATTTTCTGCCATTTATCATCCCTCCAATGACATAACTATTCCCCATCTGACTTTTTCTGTAACCTTTCTGTATAACATTCCTGCTTTGAAACAGGTTAATAATAAAAGGTAAAGGAGGAAGCTCATGGCAAGGGATCTACTTTGTCTCGCTTGTAACGGGGAAGGTCTGCTTATGGATGATGAAGAATGGCGGTACACGTGCAAGATTTGCGGGGGAAGCGGGATGCAGCCACAGAACAGCACCGTGTACGACAAACAAGCCGCCGATGTAGACGAAACAAACCGCACCTTGGACTAGTTCATAAAAAAACACCGCATGCTGATGCATGCGGTGTTTCTATTCAGGTCACTGTACCATCCAAAGGCTTCCTCGACTTTCTGACAAGAGCTACGATTCCAGCTACCAGATAAGCAGCGCCTCCGAAAATTCCAAGGAACAACGTCGCTAATGTCAGAACGATCGCGGAAACGATCAGCATGATCCCTGCCGCTTTCGGCTTCTTGTTACCGATAAGGAAGATCAGAGCAAGGATTCCCACTGCCAGACCGATGATGGAAGCAATCAGGACAAATTGACCAAGTGACTCGAACATCGTCAACAGCTGCCCCGACGTAAAATCCTCGGCCCCAGGCTGTGCTTGGAATTCGGAGGAATTTATGAAATTCTCCACGCCTTCTCTTACTCCGGGATCATCTATTCCACCCATGACCACAGTACTGACAAACAGAGGGATTCCGAAAAGAACCATACCAATGACCGTCAATACGATTTCAACCGTTCGCTTCACATTCATTCCTCCTGATCATCAGGCTCCAGCAACATCCCTCTTCGTAAAGAATGTCCAAGCGAGCACGATGAATATGATGTAATATACGGCCAGTACAGCAACGGAAAAGCCTGCTGTCAAACCTTCCAACATAGGTGTGCCCTCTAAATATACCGTCAAATCCGTGTTGGCAAACAGAATATACTTCGCCCAATCTTTGTCTGCAAGGAAAACAATGATCATATTTCCAGCCATCATCAAGAAGATTGCTACACCAATGGCCAGCGCACTGTTACGGAAGACAGCAGATATCATAAAGGCAAACGTTGCCATAATAAGCAGGTTAACAGAACTTAATAAGTACTGCTTAAGTGTATGGGAGAATATTTCCGCAGACTGCATTTCTCCACCTTGGCTGAAGACATACGCCTGTGAAGGATCTCCGAAGCCGAACAATACCGTCCCTAACAAGAAGGAAAGAACGTATAAAACTACGAGTGCAGTAAGAGCGAAAATCAATACCGATACATATTTAGACAACAGTATCTTTGCTCTGGAGATCGGACGGATCAACAGCAGCTTGATCGTTCCCCACCGGAATTCGTTGGCTGTGATTCCTGCCGCTACAATAATCGTCAATAAGCTTACTACAGAAACAAGACCGCGATTCTCCTGAACGAAGGACCAGACATTGTATTCCACCGGTTTAATATCATTATCAATGCGGTACTGGTTCTCTTCTACATCATAATAATTAGGATACTTGATTTCCGGAGCCTGGCCGCTCTCTGTCTCCCCTGTCAACTGCGCGTTCTGCTCCTGAAGTTCTTCTTTCCAGTTGTCTCCTGTCGGCGCATCTCCACCTGTGAATGACTCGTCCACTTTAAGCAGCGCGCCGAACGCTATGACAAGCACACCTAAAACGATAAGCATGATCCATGTCGCTTTCTGGGCATATAACTTCATTTGTTCATTTTTAACTAACTGTATAAAATTATTCAATCTTTCCCTCTCCAATCAAATCAAGGAATTTATCCTCAAGCGTCGAACGATTCACGTTCACACTGTAGATGTTGATATTCTTCGCTACAAGACCGGCAATAACGCGCGGGATGTCCTCTTTCTCAATCGTAAGGGTAAGCTGTTCTTTAGCGAGTACCGTCTTCGTATCGGTCAGTTCATCCAAAGCCGCCTTTGCTTCTTCCAACGGCTCCGCCTCGATCGATACTTCCTTCTTATCCGTCTGCTGCAAAGCTTCATTAACGGTCTGAATGGAAATGAGCTCTCCATTCTTTATGATGCCGATTCGATCACACATCATTTCCATTTCAGAAAGGATGTGACTCGATACGATTACCGCTACACCTTCCTCTTCGGCTAGACGACGGATATAAGCTCGGATCTCCCGAATACCACTAGGATCCAATCCATTTGTCGGTTCATCGAGGATCAGGACAGAAGGATTATGTAAGAGAGCTTGTGCAATTCCTAAGCGTTGTCGCATCCCTAGAGAATATTTCCCTACCTTATCCTTCATCCGACCTTCCAAACCGACAAGGCGGACCACTTCTTCGATCCGTTCCTTCGTAACACCCGGAATCATTCTTGAATAGTGAAGCAGGTTCTTCCAACCGCTCATAAACGGATACATTTCCGGATTCTCCACGATACCACCGACGTGACGGATCGCATCTTTGAAATCGTTACGGACGCTGTGCCCTTTAATGATGACGTCTCCTTCCGTCATCCCGATCAAACCGACCATCATTCGGATGGTGGTCGTTTTCCCTGCACCGTTAGGACCAAGGAAACCAAATACTTCCCCACCGTATATATCAAAGTCCAGTCCTTTAATAATCGGCTTCTTCCCTATCGTTTTCTTCAAATTCTTTAACTGCATTACGGGTTCCGTCAAGAAAACCCCTCCTTTTTCTTCGACACACCTAATCTACGACATCAGACAACAAAAGTTTCACTATTTAAGAATTTTTTTACAAAAAACTCCTTCTCGGGAGCTCCTGCATAGAAGCTCTCGTCTATCTTTGTTAAACTAGATAAAGAAATGAGCGTTTAGGGGGAATGATAAAGTGAAAATCGTATCGATCGAACCGACGCCCAGTCCAAATTCAATGAAAATCAATGTAAATGAGAAACTGCCGGATGGTAAGGCTCACAACTATAAAAAGGGAGACGATTTAACAGATGCTCCCGATTTTATCCAGCATTTATTTGAGATTGAAGGAGTCAAAGGGATCTATCATGTGACCGATTTTCTTGCACTCGAACGAAACGGCCGTACAGCTTGGGAAGATATCCTCCCGAAAGTGAGGCACGTATTCGGTTCTGTCGTTCCGGAGCAGCCGGAGGAAACAAAAGGCGCCGGGAGTGATGATCCGTTCGGGGAAGTCAGGGTTTACATTCAACAGTTCCGGGGCATTCCGATGCAGGTGAAACTGGAGGAAGGCGAAGAGGAAATCCGTGTCGGTCTGCCGGAACGTTTCATGAATGCAGCGATGAAAGCAGCACCAGCCTCTCCGAATATGATCATGGAGAGGAAATGGATCGAACAGAATCCGAGATACGGGAGTACAGAAGAAATCGGAGAGCAGGTAAAAGAAGAATTATCTGCAAGCTACGACGAGAAACGACTGGAAGACCTTGTTAAACAAGCGTTTGATCAAGAAACGAATCCCGTCGAAAAGCATCCTTCCGAGTCGAAAATCACACTCGAAACACTGGACGATGCCGATTGGAAGGTTCGCTATGCAGCCCTCGACCGTATGGAACCGACAGCAGACGATTATGAAGTTCTCGACAAAGCGCTGGATGACGATAAGGCATCCATCCGTCGTTTGGCGACCGCCTACTTAGGCATGATCGAAGAAGTGGAAACACTCCCCTACCTCTATAAGGCTCTGCGGGATACTTCCGTAACAGTCCGCCGTACTGCCGGCGACTGCCTGTCAGATCTTGGCTTCAAAGAAGCGATGCCTCCGATGATCGAATCTTTGTCCGATGCCAACCGCCTGGTCCGCTGGCGGGCAGCTATGTTCCTTTATGAGCTTGGAGATGAATCTGCCCTTCCGGCTTTGAAGCAGGCGGCTGATGACCCTGAGTTCGAAGTAAAAATGCAGATTAACATGGCCATCGAACGAATCGAAGGTGGAGAAGAAGCCAAAGGATCCGTCTGGCACCAAATGACACAGGCAACGAAACAAAAAGAACAATAGGAGGCAAAAGTGATGAACCCATATGAAGCCTATATGAAAGAAATTTCCCAACCGATGAGAGATGAATTAACTAATGCCGGCTTTCAGGAACTGACCACACCAGAAGAAGTGGATACTTTTATTAGTGAGACAAAAGGAACTACGCTTGTGGTCATCAATTCTGTCTGCGGATGTGCAGCAGGACTGGCCCGTCCTTCGGCCCGAGAATCACTCCATAACGAGAAGCGGCCTGAGAACCTTGTAACCGTCTTTGCCGGACAGGATAGGGAGGCGACCGCCCGAATGAGAGAATACTTGGAAGGATATGAACCTTCCTCCCCTTCCATGGCATTACTGAAAGATGGACAAGTCCTTCACTTTATCCCGCGGGAGGAAATTGAAGATTACGAAGTAGAAGAAATCACAGCCAACCTGACCGGGGCATATAACAAGTTTTGCTAAATACAAGAAAGAGCGGAAGCCTTTTGTGCTCCGCTCTTTTTTATATGCGCTAAGCAGGCTGCGACCCCTCTTCCTCGCTTTTTCCTTTCACCAGAAACAGGACCAGCAAAAGCAGAACCACGCCGATTGCTCCACTGACAATGTAACTGACATTCAAATAATTCTTCATTAATAAAGACATTAAAGGCGGGCCGGCAGCAACCCCGATAAAGCGGGAGGAACTATAGAAGGAGGTAATCGTGCCTCTTTCTTCTTTCTCGATTCCCTCCGTAATAAGCGCATCGAGCGTCGGCAGCATCGACCCGATTGCAATACCAAGCACACTGGTGACTACGAGCAGCAGAACCAACCTGTCACTGACAAAGCCTACAAAGCATACACTGGCTGCGATCATGCTTAAAGATATGGAGAGCACCCACTTCATCACTTTCGTGTCCCCTTTTATTTTCTTACCTGTTACGAAAGAAGCCACACATAAAGTGAAAAGAGGGATGGCAAGGATGAACCCCTTCTTCACTCCTTTAATATCATGGACCTTCTCCAACATATCCGACATGAAGAAAAGTACCGCGAAAAGAACGAGCATAGCATAGGCTCCGAGCAGAAAGGTCGGATACAACCATTTCCCCTCTTTCCCGAAGATCTCCTTCGTCTTGTGAATGAATTGCTTTAACGGCTGCGGTTCCGCCTTCTCATCTTTCGGAACTTTGATGAAGAAGAACACAAGAATGATGGAAATCAAGCTGAAAAAAGAGATTGAAAAAAACGGTAAGAACCATAAGAATACTGCGAACAAGGATCCGAGAATCGGACTTAGTACTTTTCCGAACGTGTTGGATGTCTCAATGATTCCGAGACAGGCACTCGTTTTCGTGTCATCGTCTTTATACAAATCACCCACAAGCGGCAAAATAATCGGCGTTGCTCCTGCTGCTCCGATCCCCTGCAGGATGCGCCCGATAATGATCCAAAAGAAAGGATCACTCCCTTTCCAAGAGGCGAATCCCGCAATGATTCCACCGACCAGCGCAAGAAACAGACTGGGAAGAATGATGATCTTCCTTCCAAATCGATCGGAAAGGTACCCGGCGACCGGTATCAGGAAAATAGCCGCTACGGAATAACTCGTAATGATGATACTGGACTGGAACGGGCTGATCCCCACCTTCTCCTCAAAGATGGGAAGAACGGGTATCAGCATGGAATTGCCAAGCGTCATCACCAAAGGGATGGACGCCATACTTATAAGACACCAACGACTCACTTTGTTTTCCATACCTACACCTCATTTACATTCTTATAATTATGGTGTCCAACCAAGCGAATATCTTGCTTGAAAAATAAAAAAAGACGCCCGGGCGGGCGTCTTTTACTTCATCCGCCATTTAGACGGCGGCTCTTTTGTATATTTAGACAGGGAAGAAGAACAGTTAGGGCAGATGACAGCCTGACTGGGAATAGACAAACAGCAGTACGGGCACTCCTTCTTAGTCATAGAGAGCATCGGGTCCTGATGCGGCTTCTTCCATCTGTTTAATTGCCGCACCACAAGAAAAACGGCAAAGAGAACGATCAGAAATCGCACAGAAGCCGTAAGGAAAAGACCGTAATTTATCGTGGGCGCTCCGGCTGCTTCCGCTGCTGATCTGGAAGAATACGCTGTACCATTCAGACTTATGAACATATTCTCTATGTCCATCTTATGATACAGGAGACCGATGGGAGGCATGAGAAGGTCCTTGACGAAGGAATCAATAAAGCCACTGAATGCTGCTCCCAGCACCATCCCTACGCCTATATCCACCGCACTTCCACGCATTGCAAACTGTTTAAACTCCCTTAAGAGACCCATACACGCCCTCCTTCCTCACCAATGTATGTAAGGAGGAGACAAGCTATGAATCGATCTACAAAACAGCCTTTTGACAGACTTCCGGTACCGAACCAAGCAAGTCATAGGTCAAGCAGATGGGACGGTTCGTCCGGGGATCCTGGACTACTTCCGCGTCGATTTGGAATACTTCCTTCAGCACGTCTTTCCGAATCACTTCTTCAGGAGTGCCTTCTCGAATCACTTTCCCTCCGCGAAGGGCCACGATATAATCAGCAAACCGTGCCGCATGATTCAAATCGTGAATGACCATGACGATCGTGCGTCCTTCTTCTCGATTAAGCTGCTCCAAAAGCTTTAAAACTTCCAACTGGTGGGCAAGATCCAAGTACGTTGTCGGCTCATCAAGAATGAGCAGTTCTGTTTCCTGCGCCAGTGCCATCGCAATCCACACCCGTTGCCGCTGTCCGCCGGATAAGGCATCGATGGAACGGTTAGAGAATTCTTCTACTCCGGTTATTTCAAGCGCCCATTGGATCACTTCTCTATCGTGATCAGACAGCTTCCCAAACCCTTTTTGGTGTGGATACCGCCCATAAGAAACCAGCTCTGAAACAGTCAGACCGCTTGGAGCTTTCGGTGTTTGCGGAAGAACACCCATCTTCTTGGCTATTTCTTTCGTCGACTCTTTTTTTATGGCTTTCCCGTCCAGATAAATGCTTCCTTCCTGAACGGAGTGGATTCTTGCCAAAGCCTTCAGAATTGTAGACTTCCCGCATCCATTCGGTCCGATGATCGTCGTAATTTGATTTTCAGGTATATCCAAATCTAAATCCCGGACGACATGATGGTCTCCATAAGCGATACCTACCTGCTCTGTCATTAGCTTTGCCATGCTGGAATCCTCCCTAAGTGTGAACGTGAAACTATCTCCGACAATGAAAATCATTATCAATATTATATAATTCCTTCCTTTTTTTCGCAAGCAGCCCCCTCTTTCAGGCATTTATAAAAAACATCTTTACGTTTCCACTTATTCGCTTATAATAAGAGCACTAACTTGAATGGAAGAAGGTGTACGGTAAATGGAGAAGAAGAGAACGGAATTGAATCCTCCTCAAATTCTAATCCTGGTCTTTTTATTCTTTATTACATTAGGAACATTTCTATTGATGCTTCCCTTCTCTACTACGGAGGGTATTACATTAGGGGATGCATTGTTTACAGCAACCTCTGCTATGACAGTAACAGGTCTTGCCGTTGTCGATACCGGGACAGCATTCACATTAGTCGGTCAGTGGGTCATTCTTGCGCTTATTCAATTAGGTGGATTAGGAATCATGACATTCGCTGTACTTATTTTCATGGCTCTCGGTAAGAAAATAGGCTTGAAAGAGCGAATGATTATTCAGCAGTCTCTAAACCAGACGGCAGTCGGAGGGATCATCCTCCTTGTTAAGAAGCTGTTGATTTTCTCCATCAGTATGGAACTGGTCGCCATCGTCCTGTTGTCCTTTCGATGGGTGCCTGAATTCGGGCTGGCCAGAGGAATTTATGTCAGCACGTTCCATGCAATTTCAGCCTTCAATAATGCTGGATTTTCCGTTTGGTCGGACAGCCTGTCCGGATATGTTACCGATCCAGTCGTCAATATAGTCATTTCCTTTTTATTCATTATCGGAGGGGTAGGTTTCACGGTCGTCTTTGACTTGTGGAAAACCAAAGATTTTCATCGACTTTCCCTCCATACGAAGACGATGCTTGTCGGAACGATTGCCATCAATGTCTTCAGCATTCTCATGATTTTCGTTTTGGAATTTAACAACCCGGAAACAATAGGAAATATGTCTACGCCAGGAAAGCTGATAGCCTCCTATTTTCAGGCGGTAACGCCGAGAACGGCCGGATTCAACACCATTGATATTGGAGCGATGGAAGACGATTCGCTTTTCTTCATGCTCATACTGATGTTTATCGGTGGGGGGAGCGCCTCTACCGCCGGAGGTATTAAACTTACTACAGCTGTGATTATCATCGTTGCTACCCTTGCTTTCTTCCGCGACAAGGAAGATTTGACTCTCTTCCGCAGAAGTCTGCGCCCAAGACTTGTCATGCGGGCTCTTGCATTGACGGTAGGCAGTGTGTTTCTTGTCTTTACCAGTACCTTCTTTTTAAACATGACGGAGGACGCCTCCTTCCTTTCCATTTTGTTTGAAGCCATTTCAGCATTCGGCACAGTCGGTCTTTCCACTGGAATTACAGGAGACTTGACCATTGCCGGAAAAATGATCCTTGTGTCGTTGATGCTTTTTGGTAAGCTGGGGCCGCTTACCTTTGCATTTGCTTTTACAAAACCACGGCCGGATCCGATCAAGTACCCAAAAGAAGAAGTATTGACCGGTTAATCAATCAAACACCCTGCCAATGGCAGGGTGTTTTTTCACACAAGGTTGTGTGCATGTATGGTTTTCTTTAAAACTGTTGCAAGCCCCTCCACTTCCTGCCTTGTGTGGCTAGGATGGAAAGAGATTCGAATGAATGTCTTCGCTTCTTCTTTCGACATTCCCATAGCGGTTAGGGCATAAGGCGTCTTACCTGCTTGACAGGCGCTGCCGGTTGAAAAGGCGTAGCCGAGTCTATTCGCCTCCAGCATCGCCCACTGACCTTCCACTCCTTTCAAACAGATTCCCACCACGGCATTCCCATTGCCGACGACACGGAATGACTCCCGGCATTCCTGCATCCTCTCAAGGAACCAGCGCTTTCTCTCGCTGATCTTCCGTTGATTTTCAATAAGATTGTCTACACTTTTACCGGCTGCTTCTGTAAATGCTGCCACTCCTGGTAAAGGAACCGTCCCTGGTCTCATGCCGGATTCGTGTGCAGGAGAAGGTGTTTTAGGCGGGACGTTCAAGGAAGGCTTTATGTAGACAGCACCGATCCCTGTTGGACCACCTATCTTATGAGCAGATAAAGAAAGGCTGTCTACCACCTTTGATACAGCACGTAAATCTTTTTTCCCGAAGGATTGTACACAATCACAGTGCATAAGAGCACCATATGTATCACAAAGTTGGTTCACTTCTTCCACAGGCTGTGTCGTACCGATGTCTCCGTTTACGTGCTGCATGATAACAAGCCCTGTCTCGTCATTCATGGTTGCTTTCAAGACCGCCATATTCAATACACCGTCTTCTGTAAACGGGATTCTCGTAACCGAAACGCCTTCCTCCTCCCATTGATCTACGAGATACTGAATGGAAGCATGCTCGCCTCCCGCTATTATCACACTCCTGTTGGGGCGGAGTGCCTGCAGCGATCTCAACGCTATTTCATTGCTCTCTGTTCCCCCGCTCGTGAAGTAAATACCTGCTTTCTCTACACCCACCATGTGAGCGATCCGTTCACGGCAGTGTTCCAATAAGCGTTTCGCATCTGTTCCAATATCATGAAGACTTCCGGTATTTCCAAAAAAATTTTTAGAAGCATGGATATAAACACTCAATGCTTCCTCTTCAATTGGGCAAGCAGCCGCGTAATCAAAGTAGTGCACTCTCATTCCCCCTCATAAACGATAAATAAAATTTCACTTGTCTTTCTATACATCTTATGTAAATATTAATGTCAATACAAGTGTAAAGACAGTAGGTGTTGGAATGAGTATGGCAGACGTAATTATTATTGGCAGCGGCGCCTCCGCCCTCCAGCTTGCGAGACATCTTCACAGGGATAAACATGTGATAATTATCACAAAGTCCCATTTACAGCATGGAAACTCTCGTCTGGCTCAGGGAGGAATTGCTGCGGCGTTGGATAGCGAAGATCGTCCTTTCTATCATTTCGAGGATACGATGAAGGCCGGATGTTCCATCAGTGACGCCCAAGCGGTACACCATTTAACCCAACAGGCTCCCGGAGTAATGAAGGAACTATCAGCAGAGGGGTGCCCGTTCGATTTAAAAGAGGATGGGAACTTCTCCCTCGGCAGGGAAGGAGCTCATTCTTACAACAGAATTCTGCACAGCGGCGGGGATCAGACAGGAAGGTACTTGATGCAGTTCCTCGCCGAAACCCTTCCTCCCAACATTTCTGTTTATGAGCATCAGCATGTGTTCGAACTAATAAAAGATTCATACGGACGCTGCTGCGGGGTCCGAAGTAAAGATCAGAATAGAAATGTCCATACTTTCCTCGCTGCCCATATCGTAATGGCCACAGGTGGGTGCGGCCAGGTTTATCCGAATACTTCGAATGCCTCTACCATTACAGGAGATGGATCAGCTCTCGCCTATCATGCTGGTGCACAACTGTCAGATATGGAATTCGTTCAATTTCACCCGACCATGCTTTACATAAACGGAGAATCCAAAGGCTTGATATCGGAGGCAGTCCGAGGAGAAGGAGCCGTACTGGTTGACGAATTTGGAAATAACCTGATGGATGGTGTCCACCCATTAATGGAGCTCGCACCTCGTCATATTGTTGCACAGCGGATCCACGAGGTGCGAAACGCCGGCCGCAGCGCCTATTTAGATATTCGTGGTGTTTCCGATTTCCCTAATAAATTTCCAGCCATTACGAAACGATGCAGGGAGCATGGCCTGTCTATCAAAGAAGGGCTTCTTCCCGTAGCTCCAGGCTGTCACTTCCAAATGGGGGGGATTCAGACAGATACGGTTGGAAGAACGTCTTTGGCCGGATTCTATGCTGTCGGTGAAGCTGCCAGTAACGGTCTGCACGGAGCAAACCGTCTAGCAAGCAACTCGTTATTAGAATGCCTGGTTTACGGAAAAAGACTGGCGGAGCACCTGAGCAGTCTTCCCCACGTGCATCCCCGTCCCCCTGTTAAACGGAAAAAAAAGAAACAACCGATGCGCATGCCGGAGCAGAGAACGATCCAAACGCACATGATGGCCAACGTCGGCATCATCCGCAGCAAAAAATCCCTGCAGAAACAGTTGGATTGGTTTTCATCCTACGAGGTGGAAGACCTTGTCTTCTGTGACCTTTCCACCCTGTCTGTCAGGCAGACCGAACTGTGCTTTCTCATGCAGACCGCATGGCTGATTACCAAATCTGCATGGGAAAGAGAAGAAAGCCGCGGCGCCCATATACGCACCGACTATCCGGACACGAAGGACGCTTGGAGCTCGAAACAAATTATTCAAGTATGGAAGAAGGAGTGGAAAATAGACGATGAACCGATTGAAACTGAAACACTGCCTGGAAACGTTCCTGCGGGAAGACGTCGGGGATAATGATTGGTGCGAATCTTTATTCGACCAAGAAACATACGGAAAAATGATTATACGAAGTAAGCAGACAGGCTGTTTTTGCGGAGGACCTGTCATCACCGAGGGATTCCGGGTACTCGATCCTTCTATTACTGTAGAGATATTGGCAGCTGAGGGAGAAGCACTTTATCCAGGCCTGGATATTGCCTCTATACAAGGCCCTCCGTCCGCTCTCCTTCAAGGAGAGCGCGTAATTTTAAACCTGATCCAAAGAATGAGCGGAATTGCTACAACGACACAGCAGGCCGTCCAGAAACTGAATAGTGACCACACGCGGATTTGTGATACTCGAAAAACAACACCGGGTCTTCGAATGTTTGAAAAATATGCCGTTCGGACAGGCGGTGGATACAACCATCGCTTTGGTTTATATGATGCCGTCATGCTTAAAGACAACCACATCGCCTGCTTCGGTTCCATCAAGACTGCCGTGAAGCAGTTGAAAGACCGAGTCGGACATATGGTGAAAATTGAAGTCGAGACGGAATCCGCCGAACAAGTACGGGAAGCGGTAGAAGCAGGAGTCGATTGTATTATGTTCGATAACCGCACACCGGAACAAGTGGCCGCGTTAGCCGGCTTGGTACCGCCGGACATCATCACAGAAGCATCCGGCGGTATTACAATGGATACTCTTCACACATACCGAAACACAGGCGTGGACTACCTGTCACTCGGCCTGCTCACCCACTCGTATCAGGCCGTCGATATCAGTGCAAATGCCTGCACAGGAAAGGAAGTGAAACGATGAATTTATTCGATCAATTAGCTGTTGAGACACCTTCTATTCCATCCATGTATAAAGAAATGACAAGGAGAGAGCTGGAAGATCGGGCGATTGCGGTCAAACAGAAACTTGGGGCGAGAGTGTTCCTCCCCGGCCACCATTACCAAAAGGACGAAGTAATTCAATTCGCCGACACGAAGGGGGACTCACTCGTTCTGGCTCAACAGTCCGCATTGCAAAAAGAAGCAGAGTCGATCATTTTTTTAGGTGTTCACTTCATGGCAGAAACAGCAGACATTTTGACAGGGGAACATCAACGCGTCTATCTTCCAGATATGCGGGCTGGATGCTCAATGGCAGACATGGCGACAAAGGCGCAGACGGAGAAAGCATGGGAGAAACTGAACGATGTGTTCGGGGACTCGATTCTACCACTGACCTATGTGAATTCCACAGCAGCGATCAAAGCATTCGTCGGGCGGCATGGAGGAGCTACGGTAACTTCATCGAACGCGGCTGGAATGGTGAAATGGGCGTTTACACAAAAGCAGCGCATCCTGTTTCTACCCGACCAGCACCTTGGGCGAAATACTGCTTATGATTTAGGAGTACCTTTAGAGAACATGGCTGTTTGGGATCCAATGAAAGAAACACTGCTTTTTGACGGTGATTGGAGTAATATACAAGTAATCTTATGGCGGGGGCATTGTTCCGTCCACGAAAATTTCACCCCCTCTAATATTGCACAAGTTCGAAAGGATCACCCGGAGATGCACATCATCGTTCATCCGGAGTGTACAAGGGAAGTCGTCGCCCGTTCAGATTCTTCCGGGTCCACGAACTTCATTATCCAAACGATTGAACAAGCCCCTCCCGGAAGCGCCTTTGCCATTGGTACCGAGATGAATCTCGTCAAGCGAATTATCAAGGACCATCCGGATAAACACATCATCTCTTTGAATCCGAATATGTGTCCCTGCCTTACCATGAACCGAATCGATCTCCCCCACCTCCTCTGGTCACTTGAGGCACTTGATGCAGGACAGGAAATAAACAGGATTACCGTTGACAAGTATATCGCCAATGATGCGAAGAAGGCCCTTTCCAGAATGCTGGAGCGAGTATAAAAAAAGGATCGTTTGAATCGCTCTCCCATCTAATCATCGCTTCCTGTAGATACGAACGCCTTATATAATAGAGGCATTTCGTTCGACATTCGTTTATAATCGAACGTAGAACGAATAAATGGAAGAGGTGCCCCCCTGATGGAGACGTTAACAAAAAAAAGACTGCAGGCATTCCTCATTGATACTGCCATATCGACTGCTGCAGCACTCACTGCGGAATATTTCCTACGTAAAAAGGTAAAAAACGAAGCATTCCATACCATCGTCACTCCCACCCTCATGATGTGGGGGCTGGAGTACATCCAACTACGCCGCTCCGGCCAAACGATCGGCTACAAGAAGACAGGACTCAAACTCGAACATGCAGACGGGCTTCCACTAACATCGGCTGTAATTGCAAAAAGGATCGGCTATAGAGATACCATCAGCACCATAGATTATATTAAATCCAAAGAATCCTTTGAAGCGGATGGCGGCGCCATTTTCCCTCATGATCGTTATGCCGGCACTGTTGTACGCAGGAAATAAGTAAACAATCCCCTGAACAGTTGTTCAGGGGATTGTTGTTTTCTTTATTCCAATGTTCTCTCTTTACTACTCTCAGCCGGAAGAACGAAAATCAGGAAAGCAGCAGCGGCAATCAGTTCACAAATGATGATTACCAGAGCCATGGGCATGCCTGATGTTCCGTCCCCAAGCCCAACAAGCGGGGAAACTACGGCTCCAATCAAGAAAGGCAGCAGCCCCAGCAGAGCGGATGCACTGCCAGCCTGCTCCCCCTGTGTTTCCATAGCAAGGGAAAAGACCGTCGTATTGATAATACCTACGCTTGAAACAGCCAGGAACAAAGCAACACACAAAAAAATTACGGACAAGGACAGAAAGATTGCAAGGAACAATGCTAACCCACCGGCTACCGCCTGCACCAGACCATATCGCAGCAGACTGCTCTCCTTTATCTTACCGGCAAGTCGACCTGTGACTTGTGTGGCGATGATCAGACCAAATCCATTAATCGCAAATACCAGACTGAACATTTGCGGGGAGAGACCGTATATATCCTGAAGGACGAACGTGGATCCTGAAATATAAGCAAACATCGATCCCATTACGAACCCTTGCGTAAGCATATAGCCGGTAAATATACGATCTCTCAACAGGAGTCCGAATGTTGAGACCGCCTCTTTCCATCCACCTGATTTTTTATTGGTATCCGGCAGTGTTTCCTTAAGTCCAAAGAGAACCGCCAGAAACATGAGTGCACCGAGAACCGCCAGAACGCCAAAGACTCCTCGCCAGGACATGACTGTGAGTAACTGTCCCCCTGCAACAGGAGCCAGTATCGGCGCAAGACCGTTGACAAGCATTAGCAGGGAAAAGAACTTCGTCAATTCCGGACCGGAGAACAAATCACGCACGCTGGCGCGGGAAATAACCATACCTGCTGCACCGGAGAGACCTTGGACAAAACGCAGGGCGATAAACACCCAGACAGATCCAGCGAACATACACAGCAGCGATGAACTGGTATAGATCACCAGAGCCGAAACGAGAGGGCCTTTCCGCCCCTTAGCATCAGAGAATGGTCCGACAAACAACTGACCGAGAGCAAGACCGATCAAACAGGCAGTCAGGCTCAGCTGAGCAATGGACGCGCTCGTGCCGAGATCATCAGCAAGTGTCGGCAGGGCCGGCAGGTACATATCGATCGTTAGTGGTCCGAATGCACTCAAAGAACCTAGAATAACAATATATACGTACAAATAAGACCGAGAGAAAATAGGATGGTCACGCACTTCTGCATGTGCCATGGTACAACACCTTCTTTCACATAATGTTTTCCATCATAATGTCTCCATCCACTGGAGAGTCAAGCATATCCTGCTTTCCCTCTCCTTATTTGCCGGCATATACAAAAACCGGATGCCCCCCTATTCACATGAGGGCATCCGGTTTTCTTTTTTACTCAAGGATTAATAACGGTTCCATTCCATAATGTCTTCCATCGGCAGGCGTGTTTTCTCAAATCCTGCTTTTGTTCCTTTACCAAGAGAAATCAACATGATAGATTCAAAGTTTTCCGGCACATGGAAAGCTTCCATGAATTGATCTACATCGTATCCTCCCATCGGAACGGTATCATAACCTTTGGCTTTCGCAGCCAGCATAAGCTGGTTGGAAATAATTCCGCCATCGATATTGGCAATCTTCGTCAAGCGCTCCTGCGGAAAGTTTCCGTACGTGTCATAGATGCTGTTTACGTACATCTCTTTCACATCTTCCGGCATGTTTCCTTTTTCTGCAATTTGATTATAGATACGACCAGCATTCTCATAGGCGTTACGATCGCTCAACACAGCGATTACGACAGAAGCGTCTACAATTTGCTGCTGATTATTAGCGATAGGAAGCAGACGTTCCTTCTCCTTCTGGTCTTCAATAATCAGAAAGCGCCATGGCTGCAGGTTACTGGATGAAGGAGCAAGAGAAGCAGTCTCCAAAATTTCCTTGATTTCTTCACGGTCTATTTTGTAATCCGCATCATAGTGGCGGACGGAACGGCGCTCTTTTGCCACCGTCAGGAAGTCCGTATCCGGCAGTTCTTTCGGCGCTGCATTGGACGGACCCATATCTTTTGCTTTATTTAGGTAATCTTCTTTACTCATTGTTTTTTCAGACATTGTATATATCTCCTTCATTAACTGTATTTAATACAAGAACAGTATAATCTTTTAACTGTTCTTTTGTCAATTACAGTTGCTTGTTAAAGTATAAAAAAAACGAGGGCTTATCCGCCTCGTTTTTTACCGCTTTATATAGTCCGCCAGCGTTCGATCGCTCAAACCATTCAGAATCCAGTCTTCCATATCATCCCTTAGTTCAGATAATGTCAGCTGCGTTTCCGGAACGAAGCAATCTTTGCTGTCCGTTTCAAATAGATCTTTCGGAATCGTTTCCGCCTTCACCGCTTCATAGATTTCCGATAGTTTAATCTCTTCTGGACGCTTCACTAGGGAATAACCACCATCTCGTCCCTCTTTCGCCTGAATCAATTCGGCTTTTACTAAATGGGTCAATATTTTTCTAAGAAAAACGGATTTGGATTCCAGCTTCTCAGCAAGCTTACCGCTTGGGCACAACCCTTCGTTACTTGCAAGGACAATCAGTGCTTTCAAAGCCATCCCGAACCACTTAATACTTGATACTTTCTCCGCCATTGTCTCACCTCTTTACCTACCCCTTATTTTGAAACAGCTATGCACAAAAGTCAAAAAAACCGCCGGTATAATTGGAAAAAGCCCGGGGACGGCCCCGGGCTTTTTCTTTATTGCTGAATAGAGAGTTTAAGCTGGTTCTCTCCTACGGTGTACTCTTTCATACCTTCTTGTTCTTTCATGTTCAATTCATTGACAAGTACGTTCTCACGAATTAACGATTCGTTCTGTTTGATGGCTTGTTGAACATCTGCATCCCCGCTCAACGCGATATTGACACGAAGGTCAATCGGGAGATCCTGCTTCTTCCGCTCATCCTGAATGGCACGGATGACTTCACGAGCAATACCTTCCAGACGAAGTTCTTCCGTGATCGTTGTATCAAGAACGACATGGAAGTCCTGGTTCGATCCCATAGACAGCCCTGCGTCTGCGACACGTTCTACGTTCAGTAGATCCATTGTCACTTCCACATCGCCATCCGCCGTAGGAACGAGGACTTTCTCTTCCCGTACTACTTGAGCTGCTTCTTCCTCGGACATTTTCTCAAGGAAGCCTTTGACAAGACCGACATTCTTTCCAAGCACCGGCCCGGCAGCACGGAAGTTCAGCTTCACGTCATAACGGACCAGATCTTCAGAAGATTGCTTCACTACAACATCCTTCACATTGATTTCATCGCGGATGATGGAGCTGTATTCTTCCAAAGCTTTTCCTTTCTCTGGATTAACCGGAATGACCGCTAGCTCAGACAAAGGCTGCTTCGTCTTAATAGCTTCTGTGTTACGGACTCCACGTGCAAGCTCAACTACCTGCAATACAGCATCCATGTCCTCTTCCAGCTGTGTATTCATAACGGATTCATCCACTTTCGGGAAGAAAGCGAGGTGGACGCTTCCACCCGTCAAGTTATGATAAATATCATCAGCCAGGAATGGTGTATATGGTGCCATCAATTGGCTTAGCTGTACCAATACTTCGTGAAGCGTATGGTAAGCTGCCTTTTTGGACTCTGTCATTCCCTCTTCCCAGAAACGATCACGGGAACGACGGATATACCAGTTACTGACCTCATCAATGTACTTCTCCAGCGCTTTCGCTGCTTTTGTAAAGTCATAAGCATCCAAAGCTTCATTGACGACAACCGTCACACTGTTCAGGCGGGAAAGCACCCAGCGGTCAAGAAGGGTTTTCTCTCCTGTTTCCTTTTCGTTATATTCGTAGCCGTCGATGTTCGCATACAACGTGTAGAATGCGTGTGTATTGACAAGTGTATCGATAACTTTCGATTTCGCCTCAATGACGACACGTTCCGAGAAGCGCTTGTTGTTCCAAGGTGCACTATCAGCAAGCAGCGCCCAACGGAAAGCATCCGCTCCGAACTTATTGACAATATCCATCGGGTGAAGGGCGTTCCCTTTACTTTTCGACATCTTACGGCCTTCCTCATCCAGGATGTGACCAGTGGAGAGGACGCGTTTGTACGGCGCTTTACCTGTGAACAGAGTGGATACAGCGAGCAGACTGTAGAACCAGCCGCGTGTCTGGTCAATTCCCTCACAGATGACATCAGCAGGGAACTGCTTCTCAAATTGATCTTTGTTCTCGAACGGATAGTGCTGTTGTGCAAACGGCATAGAGCCACTGTCAAACCAAACATCAATGACTTCCGGCACACGGTTCATCGTCCCGTTACACTTCTCACATGTCAATTGAACGCGGTCCACGTACGGTTTGTGAAGCTCTACATCCCCGATATCACCAATTGCTTTTTCTTGAAGATCTGCCTGGCTGTTCGGAGCATATTGGTGATCGCAGGAATCACAGATCCAGATCGGAAGCGGTGTTCCCCAGAAACGGTTACGGCCGATGTTCCAATCCACCATATTCTCAAGGAAGTTACCGAAACGACCATCCTTGATATGCTCTGGATGCCATTCGACCTGCTGGTTATTCTCCAGGAATTTATCCTTCATTTCTGTCGTTTTAATAAACCAGCTCTCGATTGCATAGTAAAGCAACGGAGAGTCGCAGCGCCAGCAGTGCGGATAGCTGTGCTCATATTTCTCTTTATGGAAAAGAAGACCTTCATTGGCCAGGTATTTGACGATATCAACATCGCAGTCTTTAACGAAACGACCTTCAAATGGAGGTACATCCTCCGTATAACGTCCTTGACCATCAACAACGTTGAAGAAGGACAAGTTGTGTTCTTTCACTAAGTTGTAGTCATCTTCTCCGTAGGCAGGAGCGATGTGAACGACACCCGTACCGCTTTCCGCGTTAACGAAGCCCGCTTCCACTACGAAGTGTCCTCGTTCCGGCTTCACAAACGGAAATGGTGCATGATATTCCGTCCCAGCGAATTCGCTTCCTTTATGTTTGGAAAGAACGTTATATTCTTCCCCAAGGTTTTTCTCAGCTAATGCTTCCGCAACGATATATACTTCCCCGTTTTGTTCCGCTTTGATATAGTCCAAATCCGGATGGACGGCAAGCGTCACGTTGGCAGGAAGCGTCCACGGAGTCGTCGTCCAACCAAGGAAGAACTCATTCTCGGACCCTTTGACTTTGAATTTTGCCGTGGCCGAAAGGTCTTTGACGTCTTCATATCCTTGTGCTACTTCATGAGAGCTCAATGTCGTCTGGCAGCTAGGGCAGTAAGGCGTTACACGGTGACCCTTCGTCAAAAGGTCCCGTTTATGAAGATCACTCAGGATGTTCCATACGCTCTCGATATAACGGTTTTGCAAGGTAACATAAGGATCATCCATATCAAGCCAGTATCCAATTGATTCTGTGAATTCACGCCATTGCTTTTCATAGTTGAAGACACTCTTCTTACACTCTTCAATGAATTTCTCTACCCCGTATTCTTCGATCTGCTGCTTTCCGGAAATACCCAGTTGTTTCTCGACTTCGAGTTCTACCGGGAGACCGTGGGTATCCCACCCGCCTTTACGAAGGACCTGATAGCCCTGCATCGTTTTATAACGGCCGATGAAGTCTTTGATGACACGGCCGAGGACGTGTCCGGCGTGCGGAAGACCATTCGCTGTCGGAGGTCCTTCATAAAAGACAAACGTCTCGTTTCCTTCCCGTTCACTCATAGAGCGACGGAAGACATCTTCCCTGTTCCAATAATCTTTGACGCGATTCTCACGGTCGAGAGCCGCTTCTTTCGTATTAACACTACGCATTCCTTCCACCTCTTACCCTTTTTTTATTTAACATGACAATCCCTAACCAGAAGCGTATGACCAATATAAGAAAGCATTAAAAAATCCGCCCCTGCTTCTACTAGAAAAACAGGGACGGATTGGAATCCGCGGTACCACCCATATTCCGCAAGTATACTTGCGGCACTCGGTAATCACAACGGGTAACGGTCGTCTGCCGGTCCTGCTTACTCTGAACATTTCAGCAGTACTTCTCGGAGATGATCTTCAGCTGAACCTGCCATCGCTTCCCACCAGCCAGCGACTCTCTAAAGGCAGCATATCACGCCTACTCTTCTCGTCAACGAATTATACGTATCTTCTCCATATAGTACATGGGAATCTTTCGGATGTCAAAAGGTTGTTCCTCCCATCATCGCCCACTTTTCCCGATCCTATACCTGCGGCAGAATAAGCATTTCTTATTCCCCTCCATAATAAAACGGTATTACCAGCCTCTGTTTTATTCTTATACAATAAATGTAATCCAATGAATAAAGAAAGAAGGAATGAAGATGACAGAGGATAGAAAAGACCGGGTAAAAAGAAACTTCACGCGTAGTAGAGAATCGTATGTACAAAGCAAGACGCATAATAATGCTGGTGACTTACAGGAGTTAATTCATCAACTCTCTCCCCTTCGTTCGTGGAAAGTGCTAGATATTGCAACCGGAGGCGGCCATGTAGCAAGGACCTTGTCTCCATACGTCCAGACCGTCTATGCCACCGACCTTACGAAGGCGATGCTCGAGAACACAGCTTCTCACTTGCAGCACCTGGAAAATATTGAGTATATCGTCGCAGATGCCGAACAGCTCCCTTTCCTCGATGAAAGCTTTGATGCCGTCACATGCAGGATTGCCGCCCACCACTTCCCTGAACCGCTGTCTTATATTAAAGAGTGTTATCGGGTATTGAAGCCGGGCGGTACGTTTCTGATGATCGATAACACGGCTCCGGATAAGGAAGAGCTTGACCGTTTCTATAATACGTTTGAACAATGGAGAGATGACAGCCACGTCCGGGCCTGGAAAATATCCGAGTGGAAGCAATGGCTCCTTCATGAGGGCTTCCTCATTAAGAAAGAAAGCCTTAAACAAAAAAACCTTCCTTTCCGTGACTGGGTGGAACGAACGTGTTCGGATCGTTCCATTCAGAATCAGGTAGAAGCTTATATGATGACGGCCCCCGCCTCTACTAAGCAGTACTTCTCCATCCAAACATCGGAAGGTCATGTCGATTCTTTCTCCATTGACGAATGGATGGTTGTCGGAGCAAAAAGTTCCTGACAGTGTATAAACTTCCTCCTCCTAGGAAAAATAAGCGGAGTATTGATGACTAGTGAGGTGGGATTGGAATGGATGTCGTTGTAATGGCCAGAGCCTTGTTCGGAACGTCGCTTGGGTTTCACATCATCTATGCGACGATCGGGGTCGGGCTGCCAGTCATGATCATCATCGCAGAAGTGCTTTACTTTATAAAGAAAGATTCTGACTACGCATTGATGGCACGCAGGTGGACAAAAGGATTCGCGATTCTTCTCGCTGTTTCCATCGCCTCCGGGACAATTGTCGGTGTCATGATTTCTTTGCTGTTCCCTGATTTCATGGAGATTGTCGGGCAGGTAATTGCCTTGCCGTTCCAAATGGAAATCTTTGCGTTTCTTATTGAAGCAGTATTCATGTCGATCTATTTGTATGCAGCGGACAGACTCCCGCCTTCCTTAAGACTTACCAGTATTATATTCGTAGCTCTTGGAGCGACCGCTTCAGCGATTCTCATCACAGACGTGCATGCGTGGATGAACACTCCAGCCGGCTTCCGTATTACACCGGACGGCGAAGTGACGGATGTGGACACATGGGCGGCCTTCTTCAATCCGAGTTTCGGAGTGACCGCGATTCACACGACCCTATCCGCTTATATGACCGTAGCTTTCTTAGTAGCTTCCATTGCCGCTTTGCGTCTCATGAGGAAAAACATTTCATTAAAAGAACGAAAATACCATAAGAAAGCGCTGATGATCGCCATCTACTTCGGTGCTCTTACTTCTCTCGCCACAGCGATTAACGGACACGAAACAGCCCAAGTATTATATGAAAATAATCCACGCAAGCTTGCAGCAGCAGAAGGTTTGTTTGAAACGACCCGCTATGCACCGCTTTCGATCGG
The DNA here is from genome assembly GCF_000469135.2 of Bacillus sp. SB49. NCBI lineage: Bacteria > Bacillati > Bacillota > Bacilli > Caryophanales > Bacillaceae > Bacillus > Bacillus sp. SB49. Next base: position 273,607 of record NZ_CP048117.1, on the reverse strand, counting down.
TGGATATACATCGGCAGCTGAAGAGCGGGTCAAATATGCCATTGAAATACCCGGCGGTCTAAGTTTTCTTGCAGGAGACCGATTTGACACGGAAGTCATGGGATTGAACGAATGGCCGGAAGAATTGTGGCCCCCTTTATACGTCCACATCCTTTTTAATGTCATGGTGGGAATCGGCAGCGTCTTGATATTTGTAGCGATGATCGCCCTTTTCTGGAAGCATGTTCTCAAGCGGGAGTTCCCGAGCTGGCTTCTCGCTTTGTTCGTCGTAAGCGGTCCCCTTGCAATGATTGCAATTGAAAGCGGTTGGTGCTTCAGCTGTATAGGAAGACAACCTTGGACCATTACCGATGTACTCCGGACCGGGGATGCGGCGACAAAATCCAGCAGTGTCGGATTTCTGTTCTATTTATTCATTACGCTCTATATCACCTTGTTGTTCGTCACCGGCTTCGTCCTTCGTTATTATTTCAAGAAGCATCCAGTGACCAAAGATCTGGAACCTTCAGAAACCACTTAGAAAGGAGAGGGATGAGTAATGGAAGCATCTACATTGGCGGTTACTATCTTATGGAGTTTACTATTTGTCTACGCTATGCTGGGTTCCCTCGACTTCGGGGCCGGTTTCTGGGGAATGATTTACAGTAAGAGCAGGCAAACCGGCGCCTCTCAGATTGCCAACCGGTTCTTATCACCGACATGGGAAGTAACCAACGTTTTTCTCGTCATTTTCGTTGTCTCCGTTGTAACCTTCTTCCCATTTGCAACGACGCTCTTAGGAAGTATTCTGCTCGTCCCGGTCGCTCTGGGTATTTTGCTCTTGACCATCCGAACGACGTTCATGGTTTTTCAGCACCATACCGATCGATTTAAGAATACGCTTCGTATCACATCGGGATTCACAGGGTTGATCATTCCGGCGCTGCTCGTCAGTATCCTCCCTATCACATTAGGAGGATTCATCGACTTCGATAATGATTACCCCCGCCTCCATTATGGAGAGCTTCTGTCCCACCCTACTTTATATATGCATATCGCTTTCGGGTTGACGACGGAATTATTCATCTCGGCCGTCTTCTTGATGGATTATGCAAAAGAGGCAGACGATTGGAAGGCGTATCACACGTTCCGGAAGCATGCCATTTGGCTTGGACCGGTCAGTATTGCCGTGGCCATGTTGACCATCGGTACCTTCCCGGAAGAGGCGGCATGGATCGTTGACAATATCCAGGCGAACTGGTTTACGTTCGGATTATCTGTTCTTTTCTTCCTGATCGGCTATACATTTTTGTTCATCCGCCGGAAGAATGGACAGCGTGGACTATCACGACTTGCCGTCCTTGCGATCATCATTCAATACGGCATCGCTATCTATGCCTATGGCAATGCGCACCTCCCCTATCTGATTTATCCTGATTTGACTATAGAAGAAGGATTCACAAATCCGGACATCTTTTATCAGATGCTTGTCGTCTACGGTATTGGATTCGGAATTCTGATTCCTGCTTTCATCCTGTTCTGGCGCTTGTTCCTGAAAGACCGCCGTTACTTGAAACAGGAATAGAAGAGCGGCAGCTTAAGCTGCCGTTCTTTTTTATATCGTTATCCTTAGGACCGTACGGGGTACATAGAGACAAAGAGAGGTGAAACTATGAAGAAGTTGACCAATCAATACTTAGAGGAAGCAATCGAAGACAGCAAACCGTACGCTTCCCATGGAAATGTCAATATGACCATTCCTCATTTCGATGAAACAATCAAAGATCACTTAAGTGTTTCCATCCTCACAACACACGGGGAGTCCTATTCCGCCGGTGGAGACAATCAGCACATTCCTATGCAGAGCACTTCCAAAATCATCGGCCTCATGCTTGCCCTCCAGGATTTCGGGAAAGACCGCGTCTTCCAAACCGTAGGAATGGAACCGATGGGTGATTTCTTCAACTCGATCAGTCAACTGGAATCACATGTGACCCACAAACCGTTTAATCCAATGATCAACGCAGGAGCTATTGCTGTCGCCTCTCTCATTAAGGGGCAGAATACGGAAACCCGCTTCGACCGGTACCTTACTTTCCTTCGCCGCATCACAAGTAATGATCAGCTGGAGATGAGTGAAGAAGTCTACGAAGCAGAAATAGGAAACGGAGCAAGAAACCGATCTCTCGCATACTTTATGCAAAGCAACGGGACACTCGTGACAGATGTAGAAGAAGCACTCGACCTTTACTTCCGAATGAATGCAGTCATGATGTGCTGTACAGACTTCGCGAAGGTAGGACTCTTTCTGGCAAAAGGCGGCGAAGACCCCGCAAGCGGAGAGCGGCTGATCCCACCCCACCATCTTCGGACTGTGAAGGCGATCATGATGACTTCCGGCATGTACAATTCATCCGGCCACTATGCAGTAGAAGCAGGGTTCCCCTGCAAAAGCGGTGTATCCGGCAGCATCATCGGTTCCGTCCCCGGCCGGATGGGAATCGGTGTCGTCGGGCCTGCCATTGATAAGAAGGGGAACAGCACAGCCGGCGGAGCCTTAATCAAAAAATTGTCCAAAGATCTCGGCTTAAATATGTTCGGGGTGGAAAATACAGATGCAGAGGAGGAACATAATGGCGTTTGACTACGATCTTGATTTCGACCATATCAATTTCAAAGAAAACCCGGAAAAGTACCGGGTCGGTAAAGGAGAGCAGGGGGTCCTCCTTGTCGAGCCTTACAAGAGTGAGATCCTGCCGAATTGGCGATTCAAAACACCGGAAATTGCTAAAGAATCTTCCGAGAAGATATATGAGCAATTCCTTGAATATAAGAAAGCAGAAGATATTGTAGGTATGGATATGGCCCGTAAATTCCTCCAGATGGGATACACACGCTCCAGACGATACGCCAATTATAAAGGCGGAAAAAAGTACGGCGATGACGGTAAGGTGAACGAACGGCAGATCGATGAAGAAAAAGCGGAATCGGCACGCATCTTTGAAGAAAAATGGAAGCTGGTGCGTGAAGATGAAGAGTATCTGAAGCAAAAAAAGAGACACCAAGAAAAATACGGATAAAAGTAAAAAATTTCTACAAGGTATATTGTCAAAAGTTTCTGAGTAGTGTAAAGTAGTCAACAACATTTACATTTATACAATTGAATCTCTTATCAAGAGAGGCAGAGGGACTGGCCCTGTGAAGCCTCAGCAACCCCTGGTCTAACCAGAAAGGTGCTAACTCCAGCAAGTTGTCTATTCAACTTGGAAGATAAGAAGAAGAACGGAAACGTCAAAGTCTTCTTATCTAAGAAGGCTTTTTTTATTTATATACAAGATTACTAGAAATGAGGAATGTTCACATGTGTCCGCACACTGATACTAAATTCGTCCAAACTGGAAACCAGAAAGAAGAGCCCACAGGCGCGATAAATCCCCCTGTTTATTTCTCTACCGCATACCGTCATCCCGGCTTAGGGGAATCCACAGGCTTCGATTATACCCGGACAGGAAACCCGACCAGGCAGGCTCTGGAGAAGTCCATTGCTGATATCGAAGGCGGCGAAGCCGGGTTCGCCTTCAGTTCCGGAATGGCTGCCATCCAAACGGCCCTTTCTCTATTTAAGCAAGGGGACGAAATTATCGTTTCAGAAGATCTATACGGCGGGACATACCGACTCTTCGAGCATATGAAAGAACGCTACGGCCTGAATTTCCACTACTGTGACAGCAAAGAGCTGGATAATTTGACTGCTTACATCAACGATCAGACCAAAGCCATTTACATTGAAACACCGACAAATCCACTAATGCATACAACAGATATCCGAGAGGTATCTAAACTGGCAAAAGCACACGACCTGCTTTTGCTTGTCGATAACACGCTCTATACTCCCGTCCTGCAAAAACCGCTGGAAGAAGGGGCGGATGTCGTCATCCACAGCGCAACCAAATATCTTGCGGGTCACAACGACGTACTTGCAGGTATTCTTGTCAGTAAAGGAAAACAGGTCAACGAAACGCTGGAGTTCCATCAGAATACATCCGGCGCCGTCCTTTCCCCACTTGATTCGTGGCTGCTTATGCGCGGAATGAAGACCCTTCCGCTGCGAATGAGGCAGCATGAAACAAACGCGAAAGCCGTTGTGGATTATTTAAAAGAGCACCCTGCGGTAACAGACGTCTTCTATCCGGGGCGAGGCGGAATGATTTCTTTCCGTCTGCAGCATGAGCAGTGGATCGACCCGTTTCTGCGCAGCCTGAACTTGATATGTTTTGCAGAAAGTCTCGGGGGGGTTGAAAGCTTTATTACGTATCCGGCTACACAAACGCATGCGGATATACCGGAAGAAATCCGCACGGGATACGGAGTATGCAACCGTCTGCTTCGGTTCTCTGTAGGAATTGAGCACATCGATGATTTACTGGAAGATTTGGAACAGACCTTGAGCAGCTTACTGAAGGAGGAGATTGTACAATGACCGACCATTCCATTCAAACCCGTCTACTGCACAGCGATTATAAATTTGATCCGCAGACAGGTGCCGTCAGTGTTCCAATTAACCAAGCATCCACGTTCCACCAGCAGGATTTCGATCAACCGGGCGACTATGATTACAGTCGTTCCGGCAATCCGACACGAAAAGCCTTGGAAGACACGATCGCCGGGCTGGAGAGCGGCACCCACGGCTTCGCCTTCGCATCCGGCATGGCCGCTATTTCCACCTCTTTCATGCTTTTATCGCAAGGGGATCACATCGTCATTACAGAAGATGTGTACGGGGGTACGTTCCGCATGGTCACCAACGTGCTCGATCGATTTGGGATCGATCACACATTTGTCGATATGACAGACTTGGATGCAGTGGCACGAGCCATCCAACCGAACACGAAGGTTCTTTATATTGAGACACCATCCAATCCCACCTTAAAGATCACTGATATACAGGCGGTAACGAAGCTCGCAAAAGCCAATGAATGTTGGACGTTTGTAGACAACACCTTCATGACACCGGCCCTCCAGCGGCCGTTAGAATTAGGTGCCGATCTTGTCCTTCACAGCGCTACAAAATTTATTGCAGGCCACAGTGACGTCGTAGCTGGTCTCGCTGTTACCGGCTGCCCTGAAATTGCTGAACGTTTAGGATTTTTGCAGAATTCATTCGGATCGATCTTGGGCGCACACGATTGTTGGCTCGTGCTTCGCGGCCTTAAGACGCTGCACACACGACTCACCCAGTCTTCCCGCTCGGCGGAACTAATTGCAGAGCAGCTGCAGAAGCATCCGTTGATTGAAGAAGTGTACTATCCAGGGTTCTCCTGTCATCCGGGCAGTTCCACCCACTCCTACCAAGCGGATGGTGCGGGAGCGGTACTTTCTTTTCGATTAAGAGATGAAGATGCGGTCCGACAATTCACCAAAGCGGTACAAATCCCTGTCTTTGCGGTGAGTCTCGGAGCAGTAGAATCAATTCTCTCCTATCCTGCACGCATGTCTCATGCTGCCATGCCGAAAGCAGAACGGGAAAAGCGCGGCATCACCGATGGACTGCTCCGCCTATCCGTCGGATTGGAAAACCCGGAAGAGCTGCTGACTGATTTCTATCAAGCACTCAAACAGATTCAACCATATGCATTTACTACGAATGGGAGGCCGAGCCATGAACTTACGTGAAGCATTACAGAACAAAACATTGATCGGTGATGGTGCTATGGGCACCCTCCTCTACTCCTATGGTATTGATCGCTGCTTCGAAGAACTGAACCTCTCTCATTCTGAAGAAGTTCTAAACGTTCACCGCGCCTATGTGAATGCCGGTGCAGATGTTATTCAGACAAATACCTATGGAGCAAACTATATTAAACTGACACGCTACGGGCTGCAGGAACAAGTAAAAGAGATTAACACTGCTGCCGTACGACTTGCAAAACAAGCGGCTCATGAAGGAACCTATGTGGTCGGAACGATCGGCGGCATACGCGGTGTCCAGAAGCAGAGCTTCAGCCTGGAAGAAATCAAACGCAGCTTCCGCGAACAGCTTTATTGTTTATTGTTTGAAGAAGTGGACGGCCTTCTCCTGGAGACGTATTACGACTTGGAAGAGTTGAAGGCAGTGCTGGAGATTGCACGAAAAGAAACCGATCTGCCTATTATTGCGCAGGTGTCCATGCATGAAGCCGGCGTTCTCCAAGAAGGCACCTCCTTATCCGACGCCCTTCAGCAATTAGAACAGCAGGGAGCTGACATTATCGGGGTGAACTGCCGCCTCGGTCCTTATCACATGATTCAATCTTTGGAAGACGTTCCCCTTCCCGATAAGGCCGTCCTGTCCGCCTACCCGAACGCTAGTCTCCCTGCTTTCCAGGATGGAAGATTGGTCTATGCGACCGATCCGAATTACTTTGAGAAAAGCGCAAAGTCCCTCTACCAACAAGGAGCCCGTTTGATCGGAGGGTGCTGCGGAACAACCCCTGAACATATCGAGGCGATTGCAGCTGCAGTAAAAGGGAAAGAGCCGATTCGAAAGAAGGAAGTTCCTGTTAAACAAGGGAACGGTGTATCCTTGTCCTCACCGGAAAAGAACTTGGAGCATTTACATGAACGCGCCAAAAGAGGAAGGTCCATCATTGTCGAGCTCGATCCTCCTAAGAAACTGAACACGGATAAGTTCCTTGAAGGAGCAAAAGCGCTTCAGGATGCGGGTGTTGACTCCATTACGCTTGCTGACAATTCCCTTGCATCACCGAGGATCAGCAATGATACGATGGCATCGATTATCAAAACCAAGTACGGCGTTGATCCGCTCGTCCATATCGCCTGCCGGGACCGGAACCTGATCGGCCTCCAGTCCCACTTAATGGGTCTGCATACGCTCGGCATTCAGCAGTTGCTTGCTGTGACAGGCGATCCTACGAAAATCGGCGATTTCCCTGGTGCAACATCGGTCTATGATTTATCGTCCTTCGACTTGATCCATTACATCAAGCAGCTCAACAAAGGGATCTCCTTTTCCGGAAAATCACTGGGCGAACGTACTTCCTTCTCTGTCGCTGCAGCCTTCAACCCGAACGTACGGAACTTGAACAGGGCAGTCGGAAGAATGGAAAAGAAAATGAAATACGGTGCAGACTACTTCATCAGCCAGCCTGTATTCAATCATGAGCAGATCGTAGAGGTTTACGAAGCAACGAAACATATTGAAGCTCCCATCTACATCGGTATCATGCCGTTAACAAGCGCACGGAATGCAGAATTCCTCCATAATGAAGTTCCTGGAATTCAGCTTTCTCCTGAAATTCTTGCGAGAATGGAACAAGCAGGAACTGACAAAACACAAGCTCAGGCCGAAGGCATCAGCATTGCAAAATCATTAATAGACACCGCTATGGATTTGTTTAACGGCATTTATTTAATTACTCCATTTCTGCGCTACGAAATGACTGTAGAATTAACGAATTACATTAAAGAAAAGACCGCACAACGGGAAAGGAAGGTTACTGATGGCATCCACTTGGTTTGAACGACAGCTGGAGAAACGCATCCTGATTCTTGATGGAGCCATGGGCACAATGATTCAAGATGCTGATTTATCCGCAGAAGACTTTGGCGGAGAGGCCTACGAGGGCTGCAATGAATACTTGAATTTGACGTACCCTGATCTGTTGGAGAAGATTCACACCCAATACTTGGAGGCTGGTGCCGATATCATCGAGACGAACACTTTCGGAGCGACTGACCTCGTTCTTGATGAGTATGATCTGGGGCATCTGGCTGAAGAAATAAATATCGCCGCCGCAAAAATTGCGAGGAAAGCTGTCGACCGCTTCTCATCGGAAACCAGTCCCCGATTTGTTGCAGGCGCAATGGGACCCACGACGAAGACACTCTCCGTCACGGGAGGCACTACTTTCGATGCGCTTGCCAAAGGATATGAGGAGCAGGCGCGAGGACTTATCAAAGGCGGCGTCGACCTCCTGCTTTTAGAAACGTCTCAGGATATGCTCAACGTCAAAGCCGCATTCGTCGGTATAACGAAAGCAAGTGAAGCTACGAATACGAAGCTTCCTCTTCTGATTTCCGGAACGATTGAACCGATGGGAACCACCCTTGCCGGGCAGAGCATCGAGGCATTTTATCTCTCCCTTGAGCATATGAACCCTGTCGTCGTCGGACTCAATTGTGCGACCGGTCCGGAATTCATGCGTGATCATCTGCGGTCTCTGTCTGATCTTGCTACGTCTGCGGTAAGCTGTTATCCGAATGCAGGGCTTCCCGATGAAGAAGGGAATTATCACGAAACGCCTGAATCACTCGCCCAAAAGGTCGCTGGTTTCGCCGAAAAAGGCTGGCTGAACCTTGTCGGCGGATGCTGCGGAACAACCCCGGACCATATCCGGGCCATTGCCGATGCCGTACGACCGTATCAACCGAGAGAACGAAAGGATTCCCATCCGCACGCCGTCTCTGGAATAGAGCCGATGATTTATGACGACCCTGCCGACCGTCCCATCTTGGTCGGAGAACGGACGAACGTTATCGGCTCCCGTAAGTTCAAACGTTTGATTGCAGAAGGAAAATTCGAAGAAGCGTCCGAGATCGCCCGTGCCCAGGTTAAGAAAGGTGCCCAGGTCATCGACATCTGTCTCGCAGATCCGGACCGCGATGAAGTGACAGATATGGAAGCCTTCATGAAGGAAGTCGTCAATAAAGTAAAGGTACCACTCGTCATCGACTCCACCGATGTTAAAGTTATTGAAAAAGCACTGAAATATTCCCAAGGGAAAGTCATCATTAATTCAATCAACCTGGAGGACGGAGAAGAACGCTTTAAAGAAGTACTCCCACTTGTCAAACAGTACGGTGCAGCTCTCGTAGTCGGAACGATCGATGAAGTCGGAATGGCTGTTACAGCGGAGAGAAAACTGGAAATCGCTAAGCGTTCGCACGACATCCTCGTAAAAGAGTATGCCATCGATCCGCGCGACATCATTTTCGACCCGCTCGTCTTCCCTGTCGGTACAGGAGATGAACAATACATCGGTTCTGCCGAGGCAACCATAGAAGGCATACGACTGATCAAAGAACAACTACCCCTTTGTCAGACCGTCCTTGGCGTAAGTAATGTCTCCTTCGGTCTGCCTCCTGTCGGAAGAGAAGTCCTAAACGCGGTTTATTTATACCACTGTACAAAAGCAGGACTGGATTACGCGATCGTGAATACCGAAAAGCTGGAAAGGTTCGCTTCCATCAATGAGGCGGAAATCAAACTTGCAGATGAGCTTCTCTATCAGACGAACGAGCAGACTCTCGCCGCATTCACAGCCTTCTACCGCGGGAAGAAAAAAGAAAATAAAGTACCGACATCGACGATGACATTAGCAGAACGACTCGCGCACTATGTCGTAGAAGGAACGAAAGAGGGATTAATTCCAGACCTGGAATTGGCACTCGCTGAATATCCAACGCCTCTGGATGTAATTAACGGGCCTTTGATGGAAGGAATGGCGGAAGTAGGCCGCCTCTTTAATGATAACCAACTGATCGTCGCGGAAGTGCTGCAGAGTGCAGAAGTCATGAAGGCATCTGTCGCTTTCCTCGAGCCTCATATGGAGAAGGGGGACTCCTCCAACAAGAAAGGAAAAGTGCTGCTCGCCACCGTAAAAGGAGACGTGCACGACATCGGCAAGAACTTGGTAGAGATCATATTGAGCAACAATGGGTTTGAAGTAGTCGACCTGGGTATTAAAGTCACTCCAGTCGAACTGATTGAGCAGATCAAGCGGGAACAGCCGACGATCATCGGTTTATCCGGATTGTTGGTCAAGTCGGCTCAGCAGATGGTGTTAACGGCTCAGGACTTGAAGCAGCAGAACATTTCTCTTCCTATACTTGTTGGCGGGGCTGCACTTTCACGGAAATTCACCCATACGAAGATATCACCGGAGTATGAAGGGCCCGTCTTGTATGCCAAAGACGCCATGGACGGATTGTCCATTTCCAACCAGTTGAGTGATGAGAAAAAACGACTTCCGTTTCTTGACGATCATGCGCAGAAACAGGCCGCTGCCCTATCCAAAGCAGCCGAGGCACAGGCGCAGGGAAACACGGCAACAGCGGTAGCAACAAAACCTAAGTCGACGGTTTCCTCATCGGTTCCAATCTATCACCCGCATGATTTCAACAAGCACATCATAAGGAATCATCCAGTAGCACATATTGAGCCTTATATAAATATGCAGATGCTGATCGGCCACCACCTTGGATTAAAAGGAAGGTTCTCGAAACTAATCGAAGAGAAAAATGAGAAAGCCCTCCACTTAAAGAGCGTGGTCGACGGCCTGCTTTCAAAAGCGAAAGCGGAAGCCTGGGTCCAGCCCGCCGCCATGTATAAATTCTTCCCAGCGCAATCGGACGGGGACGATGTCCTGATTTACGACCCGGAGAATCCAGGACGTATCATTGAACGCTTCTCCTTCCCCCGCCAGGAGAAAGCACCATACCTGTGTCTGGCTGACTATTTAAGACCAGTATCGAGCGGGGAAATGGACTATGTCGGCTTTTTCGCTGTAACAGCAGGTAAAGGCATTCGTAAGCGGGCAGCCGCATTGAAAGATGAAGGGAAATACTTGGAGAGTCATGCCGTGCAGGCACTCGCCCTGGAAACGGCGGAAGGACTCGCCGAACAGGTGCACCAACTGATGCGTGATAAGTGGGGATTTCCCGATCCTACAGACTTCACCATGCAGGAACGCTTCTCGGCTAAATACCAAGGGCAGCGCTTCTCTTTCGGCTATCCTGCTTGTCCGGAACTGGAGGATCAGCGTAAATTATTCAAGCTGATTCAACCGGAGGAAATCGGAATCGAGTTGACCGAAGAATGCATGATGGAGCCGGAAGCTTCGGTTACGGCAATGGTTTTCGCCCATCCGGAAGCGCGTTATTTCAACGTCCATTAAAAATAATTAAATCCCGCAGCTTTCTTTGCTGCGGGATTTTTCATTGGGTATGTTTGTATATAACCGTACTGTAAACCTGTGATTTAGCCTTCGGATCCAAATACATGGCAGCACTGTTGACAGCAGCCATTGCTTCATTGAATCCCGATGCAATCAGCATTGTTTTGTTAGGATAAATAGCTGCATCACCGGCGACATATATTCCCTCCCTATTTGTACACATATCCGTTCCCACAGGAATCCTTCCTTTCTCGGTTGTGATCCCCCACTGTTCATATAAACTCTTATCAATTTGCAACCCTTCATATACGAGTAGATGATCGACCTTGATCTTCTCCCCATCACGTAAAGTAATGTGAGAAAGCTTATCTTCTCCATGAAGACGTTCCAGTGACTGATGGTAGTGGACATGTATACTCGATGCCTCTAGTTTCTCAACATCCCCTTCGTAAACAGCTTTGAACTTATCACCGGCATTTATCAAATGTACCTCTTCTGCACAATTTTCCAGAGCAAGTGCCCAATCAACCCCCACTCGGTTTTCGGAAACGACCGCTACGCTCTTTCCGGCATATCGCTCTAAGTGTTGAATCGTGTAATGAATACAAGTATCCGCATATTTCTCTGCTCCAGGTACTTGAAGCGGCTGCATTTCAAATGTTCCCATTCCTGCAGCAATAAGAATGGTTCGGGAATAATGCTCCCCTCCCCCTTCTTCCTTCAAAACGTAAGTACCATCGGAGAGCGCATCGATACTCGTCACTTTTACTCCTGTCACTATTTTCGGTTTCACACTTTCTGCCTGTGCCTGAACGTTGGCTACGAGATTCTCCCCGGTCACTCCCGGAAAACCGCCGACATCATATATCTTTTTCTCTGGATAAAAGAAGGAAACCTTACCTCCAACATCCGGCTGGTATTCCATCACTTTTGTCTTTAAACCCCGCATCCCGCTGTAGAATGCAGCATACAAACCAGTCGTTCCTCCTCCTACGATCGTCACGTCAAACATTTCTGCCATGATGGTCACTCCTTCTCCGTTACTCTGTTTTCATAAGTAAATAAATGAAATAAGGGGTACTGACAATGGATACGACAATCCCGACAGGAATTTCTGCGGGTGCGATGATATTCTTTCCAATTGTATCGGCAAGGACCAGAAGCAAAGCACCGATCAGACCAGCAGCCGGCAGCATGTGTTCATGCCTTGGACCGACGATCCTTCTTGCTATGTGCGGCGCTACGAGACCAAGAAAAGCAATCCCTCCGCCCGCGGCTACGCTCAGACCAGCAAGCCCTACTGCAGCGAACAGCAATTTACGTCTCTCTCTTTCCACCATTGCACCAAGTCCGATCGACATTTGATCGCCGAGGCTCAGGACATTCAGCGTCGTAGACTTATAAACGGCGTATGCTGCAACCACGACAAGGACAGGAGCAACAGCGAGGACCATTTCCCAGTTCCCCATCCATATATCCCCTGCAAGCCAGACGAGGGCTTGATTGAAGTCCTGCGGGTTCATCTTCACCTGGAAAATGACAAGTGCTGCACTAAATCCCGCATTAACACCGATTCCGACAAGCAGCAAACGGACGGGGTTGACCCCTTTCTTCCAAGCAAGCATATAAACGAGTCCAGCAGCCACGAATGCTCCGAGCAGTGCGAACACCGGCAGGATATAGATTCCGAGTCCACCGACGGACGTCATTGATTTCTGGAAGAAATAAATGTAGAGAATGACAGCAAAACCCGCTCCGGTATTGATTCCCAACACGCCTGGATCAGCAAGATCATTCCTAGTGACCCCTTGCAGGACAGCACCGGAAATACCGAGACCTGCACCTATTACAAGTGCAAGCACCATTCCCGGCAGACGGAAGTCAAACAGAACCAGCTGCTGGCGATCGGTACCGTTGCCAAGCAGTGTCTCTAGTACATCAAGAGGAGCAATCGTCACTACACCTGTATTCAAACTGACGGCCATCGCGGCCAAAAGACCGATGACCAACACGGCCATGATGATTACATATCGCTTTTTTTTCATTACATTCCTCTCCCTTCACCGCGGGCAAGGTAGAGAAAGAAAGGAACTCCGATGCAGGCAGTAATGGCCCCGACCGGAGTCTCAAACGGAGCATTAACAAGCCTTGCCCCTATGTCTGACACGACGAGCAGCAGAGCTCCGAAGACAGCGGATACAGGGATGATCAGACGGTAGTCCGAACCGACAAAATATCGAGTGATATGAGGAATGATAAGACCTATAAAGCCGACCGTTCCAGCCACAGAGACGGCAGCTCCTGTGAGGACAAACACAACGATGACACCGAGCGTCTTAGCGACCCATACATTTTGGCCGAGACCTTTAGATACCTCTTCTCCAAGACTGAGAATTGTCACGGCGCGGGAGAGGAGAAGTGCCAGAATTAAGCCGAATGCCCCTGCGACTGCAAGAATTTGAACGGACGTCCAATTCGTTGCAGCCAAACCGCCTCCGTACCAGAAGCTCATCTGTTTTGCCACTTGGAAATGCAGAGACAGCGCAGAGGATAACGAGCTGAGCATCCCACCGACGGCAACGCCGGCTAAGGCAAGTTTAACCGGTGTCAAACCTCCCTTGGACAGAGATCCTACAAGGAACACGAGAACAACACCTAAACCGGCACCGATAAAGGAAGCAGCGGTCAGTCCCAAATTAGTGATACCAGGGAAAAATACAAGAGCAAGAATAAGCGCAAACGCCGCTCCATGAGAAACCCCCATGATAGACGGGGATGCAAGCGGATTTCTCGTCAACCCCTGCATCACTGCCCCGGAAACGGCAAGAAATGCTCCGACTAAGGCTGCCGCTGTCGTTCTCGGCAGTCGCAGCTCTCTTATCACCTGATGGCTGGTAAGGGTAGGATCGAAGTCGGTGACCGCCGCCCATACCGTCTTCCATCCGATATCTGTCACACCTGAAATGACAGATGCGAAAGCCGAAAATACTAATAATAATAGTCCGACGGCGATACAGATCGCAGCGCTCCCATAATGAGTGCGCAACCCTTCTAATTCTTTTCTTTTTCGCCCCTTCTCCTCCACGGCATTCTACCTTCTCTCTATGTAAACTCTATTATTGAGAATCATTATCATCAAACCAAGTATATAGGCAAATAGTTGAGGATTCAAGCATCACCACATTGACACTTTATTTGAAAATGATTATCATTATCGCATGAATACTTTTTTAGGAGGACGAATGAACGTGAGACGAAATAAATGGCTTGTCATGATCAGTCTGTTATTTGTGCTGATTATTGTAACCGCTTGTAATAGTGACACAGAGAATGCAGAGAAGGATTCGGAACAGGAAGCAAAAGAACGTACCATGACTCATGCGATGGGGGAAACGACGATTCCTGAAAACCCGGAACGTATCCTGGCACCATATTTGGAAGATTCCTTAGTAGCTCTTGGTGAACAGCCTGTGGCTCAATGGTCTATTGGAGATTCCGTACTCGACTACTTACAGCCTGAATTAAAAGACATACCTAAAATCGGTTGGGATCTTCCGATTGAACAGACTATTGAGCAGAATCCGGACCTCATCATCTTCAGTTCCCCATCCGCACTCCAGAACGGGAGCTATGACGACTACAACAATATTGCTCCTACCTATGTGATGGAGGAAGAAACGAATGCGGACTGGCGTGCCCAGTTAACAGCAATCGGAGAAATTCTTGATAAGAAAGAGGAAGCGGAGAAGGTACTTAATGACTTCGATCAAAAAGTAGAAGATGCCAAATCTTCACTTAAAAACAGCATCGGCGGCGAATCCGTTGCTTTTGTTTGGACGACAGGTGAGCAATTCTATGTCTTCGATAATACCCGGTATGCGGCGGAAATTATGTACGAAGACATGGGTATCACTCAGCCTGAATTCATAAAGAATTTACCAGAAGGAGAAGAGCAATGGAATCCGATTTCCCTGGAGAAACTCGGACAAATGGACGCTGACCATGTTTTCTTGATCGGAGCAGAAGGAGAACCAGGGCTGGAAATCCTAGAGAACAGTTCCGTCTGGCAGAACACCCCTGCTGCAAAGAGCGCCCAAGTTTACCTTATGAATGAACCAAGTCATTGGACGATTGACGGTGTTATCGCTCACGAAATGACTATTGATAAAGTAGTGAATACACTAAGTAAATAACCAGTAAAAGGTGGAGCTGTTAGAAGCTCCACCTTTTTTCTTTTTCATCCTGTAAGGTATATTCTTAACCCGGAAACATTAGGCACAATGAACCACCTTTTGTCTTTTCTGAGGTTATTTTGTAAAAGATTCTAATATTGTGCAGGAAGTTCTCTATTATAGTCGAACACTATCACATGATGAACACATGAAGGGGGTTACGAAATGGCTGAAGAACAAACTAGATATTCCCGCCTGGCACAAATTACGAAGTTGATCAACACGAAGCTGGATCTGCGCGAAGTATTAGAACATGTCGTCACAGCCATCTCAGAAGAAATCATGCGATGTGACTCCGTCGGCATTTATTTACCAAGAGAAGACGGTACGTATCAAGGGTATGTCGGAAAACCGGCGCTGATCAACGGTATGACTCTCGACATGCATATCGTCGATCCGGAGCAGGATAACCTTGCTAAAGAAGTTATTGAAACTGGAAGAGCGATCTATATACCTGATACATCTAAAGATGAACGTCCAGATCAACGTGCAGTGAAAGCTTTTAAGATCAACTCCCTCCTCGTAGCACCGATCTCCTACGCAGAAGAACTCTACGGTCTTGTCTTTCTTTTCGATTATGGGACACCAATGAATTTGACAGAATCGGAGATCGAAACAGTTCAAGCCTACATTAATATGGCTGCTGTAGCCATTCGTAATGCGAACAGCCTCTCCAGGAAGGAAAGGCTGATTGCTGATAAGCAAATGCTGTTGAACGTGACCAGAGAATTATCCCACTGCTCCTCACTTCAAGAAGCACTGGATAAGTGTTTCCATTACTTGGGGGGGATTTTGAATAACCCGAATATCGGCGCCCATTTCATCGATCCGGCAGCGGAACACAACCTGCAGCCGGCAAGTCTGAGTAAAGACAGTGAGTGGACTGAGGAAGATTGGAAGAACACGCACACGAGGGTGGCGTTCAACCACAGGGAAGATGCCGTATTCCAGGAAGTTATTCAAACGAAGAAATCCATTTTCATTCCGGATGTGGACAAGGATGAACGTGTCCATCATGAGATTTGCAGGCAGTTCGGGATACGTGGTCTCTATATGATCCCACTTGTCTCTCTCGGAGAGGTGCTTGGAGCAATCGCTGTCGTCGACTTGACCGAAGAGCGTGGTGTTTATTCTGCTTCTGTACGCCAATTGGCCGAGTCCATTGTTGATGCTACAGCCCCCGTCCTTTTCAACTTGATTTATATAGAAAAGCAGGAAATGATCATCCATGAACGGACCTCGGAGCTTTCCAGCAAGAACGCAGAACTGGAAGAAGCAATCACGGAACTCAGACAGCTCAGCAGGGAGAAAGATTTAATCCTGAATTCTGCCGGAGAAGGAATATTCGGTTTGAACTTGGATGGGAGAATCACCTTTGCCAACCCTTCTGCGACAAGTCTCCTTGGGTATAAGGGGGAAAAAGAAATGATTGACCTCCCCTATTCTCACATATTTGCCTGGGAAGCTTCAGGAATGGAACCCCCGGCGGAGTTTATTGAAATGTATGAAGAGAAGCGGGACCAGCTTACACAGGATCACTTCTTCTTTACGGTAAACGGAACGATTTTTCCTGTTGAGTACGTTATTAATCCACAGAAAGAAGGTCAGAAAACGGTCGGATATGTCGTCACTTTTAAAGATGTCACGTCACGTAAGCAAATGGAAGAGAAAATTAAATACCACGCTTACTATGACAGCGTCACAAATGTTCCGAACCGCGTGCTTTTTCAAGACCGCCTCTATCAGGCATTGAGCTACGCACAATCCAACAGCCGCCCTATGGCTATTTTATTTCTCGATTTGGACCGTTTTAAGAAGATCAACGACACATTCGGACACAGCTTCGGAGATTCCGTGCTTAAAGAAGTAGCGAAACGTCTCCAGCGGGCCATCCCGAAAGAAGCCACCGTATCCAGGCAGGGCGGGGATGAATTCACCATCCTGCTTCCTGTCATTGAAGGAACGGAAGATGCAGTGATCTGTGCCCAGAAAATTCTCCGCTCTTTCGACGAACCCTTCCTTATACAAGAACAGGAAGTAGCTATGAAAACGAGCATTGGTATCAGTATTTACCCGGATAATGGGGAAAACGCGGAAACGCTGATCAAACATGCCGATGCCGCTATGTACAAAGCAAAAGGGCTGTCCGGAAATCAATTTCAGTTATTCAGCGCTGGCAGTGACACCAAAGCCATCGAGCAGATTCAACTAGAGAATGACCTCTTTAAAGCACTCCAACGAGGCGATGAATTCGAACTTCACTACCAGCCAAAATTCGATCTCCGCACAGACCAGTTGATTGGAGCTGAAGCGCTCATACGCTGGGATCATCCAAAGCTGGGACTACTGTCTCCCAGTCAGTTCATTCCGTTAGCAGAGGAAACAGGGCTCGTAACTATTCTGGGAGAATGGGTTATTGAGCAAACGTGTAAACAAATGAAGAACTGGTACGACTCCGGTCAACAGTCATTGGTCATCTCTGCCAACTTATCTCCACAGCAGATTAACCAAAAGGCCCTTGTCCCTTTTGTGGAGATGGTATTAAAAGATACCGGCCTTCCTCCTCATAACCTGGAGCTGGAGCTTACCGAAAACTTGATTATTCACAACACGGAACAAACGCTTAAAACCATAGCCGAATTGAAAAATCTCGGTGTGCAAATATCGATTGACGATTTCGGGACCGGATACTCTTCGCTCGGCTATTTAAAAGATTTCCCTGTCCACACTCTGAAAATTGATAAATCTTTCATCGATGACGTCACTACAAACCCGAACAATGCTGCTATTACTAAGACCATTATTACATTAGCAAACAGTCTTCATTTGAACGCAATTGCAGAGGGTGTGGAAAATGAAGCGCAGGCACGATTCCTGAGGGAACACGGTTGTAATTGGGTTCAGGGCTATTACTACAGCCGCCCCCTTCCGGCAGACAGATTTGAGGAAAATTTCCTTCAATTATTAAGAAATGAGGTGGATTGATATGAAAGCTGTGAAAGCCGTTATGGATTATCTCGTAAACGGTAATGTGACGCACGTGTTTGGTATACCCGCCGGTTCGGTCAACGCCTTCTTTGACGAGCTGTATGATACACCTTCCATAACTCCAGTAGTGACGAAGCACGAGGGGGCTGCTTCCTATATGGCTGCCGCCTACGCTAAATACTCCGGCTCTTTAGGCGTATGTATAGCAAGCAGCGGTCCGGGGGCAACCAACTTAGTAACAGGTGCTGCCAATGCCATGAGGGAGCACCTGCCCGTATTGTTTCTGACTGGTGCCGTCCCCGTTGATACAGTAGGTTTAAATGCGTCACAGGAATTACATGCTGATCCGATCTATCAATCCGTGACGAAGTACAGCCAGCGAGTAGACCGTGCGGAAGAACTGCTCCCTGAAATTCATAAAGCTGTGGAGATCGCCATGACCGGAGTCCCCGGGCCAGTCCACATCGCCATGCCTATCGATGTGCAGTTGGAAAGTATTGCTCCACCTTCCATCCCTTCGTTCCCGCAGCGTACAAAACTTCTTCCCCGCGATGAGTTGATTGCTGAGGCTGCTGATAAACTCGCGGATACAAAGAAAGGAATGATTTTGCTCGGGCAGGGGATAAGAGGCGCGGTTAAAGATGCTCTAGAATTAGCCGAACTTCTCCATTGGCCGTTCATCACAACGCCTCAGGCAAAAGGGTATATTCCTGACGACCATCCGCTCCATCAGGGTGTCTTCGGATTCGCCGGTCATGAGCAGGCAAGCACACTCGTCCACGATTCTGAAGTAGAAACGATTCTTATATTAGGCAGCAGTTTGGGAGAAACCGCTACAAACAATTGGAACCCACATTTGACGAGAAGCAAGTACACGATTCAGGTCGATTACGATGCGACGGTCTTTAACCGCAGATACAATGTGGACCTTCCTTTACACGGAGACCTGGATGTAACGATTTCTTCCCTGACGACCGCTTTGAAATCAGGAGATTATAATCCTGCAGAGGTTGCTGTTCCTGTTCGGGAGAAACATAGGAACGACAGAGATGAGTACAATACTCAGAATGTATTACACGCCCTCCAGGAACTACTACCCGCCTCTACAAGATTCACGATCGACATTGGCGAATTTATGTCCTATGTTATTCACCATATGCCGGTTCGGTCTGCCGACTCTTTCGATATCAACGTCCACTTCGGTGCTATGGGAAGCGGAATAGGCAGTGCCATAGGCGCCAAGCTTGCCGATCCAGACAGGCCTACGGTGAGCATTACGGGGGATGGCTGCTTCTTCATGCACGGAATGGAAATTTTGACGGCTAAGGAATACGACATTCCCGTATTATTCATCGTCATGAATAACGCCCGGCTGGGGATGGTCCACCACGGCCACGCTCTTCAGTATAAGCGGGCGCACGAACGCTTCGGCCAAAAGCCTGTCGCTATCGCGGAGATGGCTGCCTCTATGGGTATTCCAAGTGTTCGAATAGAGACGTTGGAAGATATAGATACAGAAACCATAGCGAAAATTCTCCCTGCAGACGGTCCCTCTCTTCTTGAGATTTCCTTAGTGGATGACAACATTCCGCCAATGGGTGACAGGGTGAAATTTTTGTCTTCTTTCGGGAAATAATGCCGTTTTATAAGATTGCGATTGCTTTTTAGAAGTGACCCTTCTTATGATGGAACTATCCTACCTCAGAAAAGGGTGCCTCCTATTGAAATCACTGAAACTGCTTACTGTCAGCTTTGCTGTCGGACTGTCTCTTTCCGGCTGCTCTACATTAGAGGAAGAATCAGAGACGGAACAACACACCCATGAAGAAAAAGCGATGCACGTCAACGGCGATATCCGTGAAACAACAAGTTCTGCCTCCAAGCTTCCGAATTTTTTAACAGAACAGCCCGACAACATTCAAACGATCTATGCAGCCGTACCGGCGTATCGAGGATTATTGGAATCCATGCCTTGCTACTGCGGATGTGGCGAGAGCGTCGGACATACGAGCAACTACGACTGCTTCGTCCACGCCCAAGAGGAAAACGGTTCGATAGAATGGGACAACCACGGAACGAAATGCGGTGTTTGCCTGGAGATAGCCGCCCAAGCTATCGTCGCTTCCGAAGAAGGAAAGTCTGTAAAGGAAATTCGCTCGATCATTGACGAAACCTACAACCAAGGCTACGCAGATCCAACGCCGACGCCGGATATCTAGTGCTGTCCACACTTTTCAAAGAAAAAAATCCGAACGCATCCGTGCGTTCGGATTTTTCAGGCTGTCGAGAAAGAGCGCCCGTCAATATTATAACCGTACTAGTCAGGCAATTTCCCCAAAATTCCATTCCTCTGTCATCTTTCCTTTAACAGCTTTTCTGGCTCTGTGTAATCGGGACTTAGCAGCGGAGAGGGAAATATTCAACTCTTGCGCAATCTCCCCTTCTGACATTTGCCGGGTTACATGGAGCTGAAAAACATCGCGGAGCTTCGGAGATAACAAGCTGACACGTTTCCTTATCCCCTCTTCCATTTGATGAAGGACGCAGGTATGTTCCACTTCCGAGAATGGGGATTCTTTGGAAGGCTGTGTCAATGCTTCTTCCAACGGAACCACCTGTGTACGTTTCTCTTTCCGGAGGTAATCAATAGCCTTCCGATGGGCAATCGTAGCCAACCAGGCACCTGCCTTACCTTGATCCCTGATTTCTTCCCACTTCTCATGTGCTTTCATGAAAGTCTCCTGAAGGATATCCTCCGCCGCACAAGCATCCCTGGTCACTTTCAAAGCTGTATAATAAACCCTTTGGTAAAACTGTTCATACATGTCACGGAAATCCATCCTCATGTCTCTCCCTTATTCAAAGTTTTCCTTAACAAAATCAGGAGCTTCCGCTTCCTCCATACTTAAGTACACCTTGTTTTCCGAGTCTTCCCCTTTGAGATAATAGACGAAAAGGTACCCGTTCTCTCTCCAGTTTTCGTCTGCATTCATGACAGCTTCTATTTGATCCGCACTGTTCAGGGTCATCGGAGTATATCCTTCTCCTTGAAGCGCCATTGCATAGCCTTCGAAATCGTACGTGTCATATTTATCATTTCCAAGCGGATACACTTCCACTTTATCCACCATGGATGAATCAACCATTACCTCTTCATAAAGATCTTCTTCCTTCAGCCATTCCATTGTATGTTCGTAGGAAGGATAGACACTGGTAGACAAGAAGCCTCGATTCTCCATTCCGGACACCGTAAAGTCAATATTGGTTCCAAACCCTTTCGGATCAACCATTTCTTCATAAGTAAGTCCTTCCAAGTCCTTCCGCAATGCTTCAACGAAACCACTGATTTTTTCTGGATCGTACAACCTCGGCATCTCACTGCCATTCGTTACAGGATATAGATCCACCTTCCCAATATTTGACATATCCGCTTGAAGAATTGGATAATGCATATTTTTATATTCTTCTGTTTCATACAATTCCTTCAAGCCTTCCGTAATCTCTTTTCTGTCCACGTAGTACTGGCGGAGCACTTCTTTACCATTGTCCAGTTGATAACCGATAAAGAAGTCTTCCCCGGATTTTTCAAGAGGTTCGCTTTCTGCTATTAACGATTCATGGACAGCCCTCACCTGCTCAATGGCTTCCTTCGAACGGACAAACGAGTAATTGCTTCCTTCCCGCTGGGATTCTTCATATTGGTAGTAGCCGTTTCCGAAGTACACTTTCTCCACTTCCCCGGCACTTGGAATATAGGATTCATATCCCTTCCAAAGGAATGGAATGACAGCAATCATCACCGCGGTGATCAACGCATAGCCTGCCCAGCCTTTCGCATGCTTCCAGATAAAAATTCTCCAGGTCTTTTCAATTAACATGACGATCAATAAGTATCCGATCGTTCCTCCGATAACGAACCCTGCAATCATCCAGGAATGAGAATTCTGCGTCAGGCCAAAGTACATCCCTCCAAACAATGCGGAACAGAACATTGTGCCAAACTTAAAAACAGGGTGCAGGATCGGAGACGCCAAGGCATTGGAAGCAGCTTCCAGCGGTCGCTTTTTGTACAAATACAGGGCGGCAAAATAGAAAAAGACAGCTGCTGCTCCGTATATAAGCAAGCTCATATTGGCAACCGGCAGTTCCCCTGCGACTTCTCCTTCACCAGAAACATAATAGCTTCTCTCAAAGACAACGATGTCCAAAAGCGGTGAGAACTTATCCAGCGATTCATTAAGAATGACATTTTGTGAGAAACCCTTCACGGTTGATGACAACAGGTACGAGATGAGAGCATAAAGACCTGCCGGAAGTAAAAGGAATATGTAACTTAACACTCCCTGGACAGCAGACAATCCTGTAAGCATTCCGATGAATACCGTAACGCTGAAAAACAACAGCGTTATGACAACCATTAACAGAAGCCAGTAACCCAGATTCCCCAATGTGTAATACGCACTTACATCCGCTGCAAGAGCTGTCACAAGCAGAAGAATGTAATTCAACAGAATCGGTGCAAGCAGTAAGGAGGCTCCGGAAAGGATGTGATGCATAAACAATGCGGGACGTTTTACCGGGAAGCTGTGCGCAAAGTCTGCCGCTCCTCTCACTTGTATATAGCGAAATAGAAATATGGCCATCAAAACCGGAAGAAGATAAACGAAGACGACCTGGGCTTCATACAGAAAGGCTCCTTCGAACATTCCTGTGCCGTTATAGAAGTCCGGCTCCTTCTGACTCATACTCATCCACACCTGCATCGGTCCGAAAAAGAAAAGACCGAAGAAATAGACAATAGCAATCCAGCCGACGTTCCGGTAATCCTGCTTAATAATTTCCCGGTTAAACGAGGATGTTTTCAAAGGCATATCCTGCACCTCCCATTTCGTAGATGAAGATTTCTTCCAGCGTTAAAGGCAGCCGGTCATAGATGAGCGCATGCTGCGCTCTTATCGAACGCTCGACCTCTTCTTCTTTACCGCGGACGATCAATAGATTCACACTGCCGCGCTTTTCGTGATAAAGGAGATCCAGTCCGATAGATGTAACGGAGGTTTCTTGATCGCGGAAGGCTACCTGGATTTTATGGACATCTTCTTTCAAATCATCTAAGTCTCTTTCCAGTAAAAGTTCCCCCTTATGCAGAATACCGACGTGATCACAGATATCTTCCACTTCTCTTAAATTATGAGAAGAGATAAGCACGGTCATCTGCCGCTCGGCAACGTCCTGAATGATCAAACTTCGTGCTCTCTGCCTCATCACTGCATCCAGACCATCGAACGGCTCATCGAGAATAAGCACATCGGGGTTCGAGGACATCGCCAGCCAAAACGCAACCTGTCGCTGCATTCCTTTGGAAAACCGGCTTATTTTCTTGTGCTCATCCAAAGGGAATACCTCTTTCAATGCTTCATATCGCTCTTCACTCCATGCCTTATACATGGACCGGTAGTAATTAGCCATCTGACGAGTCGTATACTGAGGATGAAAATACAAAGAGTCTGATAAGAACAAGACTTTCTGCTGTGTGTCCTCATTTTCAAACACCTGCTGTCCACCTATCTGTACAAGCCCGTCACTCTGCTTCAGTATTCCGGCCAAGATCCTCATCAGGGAGGTTTTTCCAGCTCCGTTGGACCCTAAAAGGCCGTAAATCGATCCCTCGCCTACTTGAAAAGTAACATCGTTCAAGATCTTCTCCTTTTGAAAGGATTTATGTAAACCCTTCACATTAATCATTCTGTTCACCACCCTCTACTTCACGAAGAAGGGAGGCTATTTCTTTCGGTGTCATACCGAGATACAATGCTTCTGCAAACAGCTTCTTCAACGCTTCCTTCATCTTCCTCAACTCCTCATCGTTATTTACGTTCCGCTCCGGATGGACGAAACTTCCTTTTCCCTTTAAAGAATAAATGTAGCCCTGGGATTCTAATTCCCTGTACGCCTTCTGAATGGTATTAGGATTTATCGTCAGTTGTTGAGCAAGTTCCCGTACGGAAGGAAGCTTCTCATCTCCCTTCAGGACTCCACGGATAATCAGCTGTTTCAGCTTCTCCACCAACTGTTCATAAATCGGTTTACGGCTTCGAACATCCAATTCAAACATTTATCCACCTCCATTTCTTAGGTGTATTAACTGTATTACTACTCATAATACAGTAGTATAAAGCAGAATATGTCATTTGCAAAGTGTTTTTTTGTGAAAGGTATTATCCATGGCAAGAAAGGCCGGGCAGACGCCCATAAAAAAAGATCGTGCGGAATACCGCACGATCTTCTACTAGGAAGGAAGGTCTGAATTAGGAAGAGAGTAGAAATCCCGAACCATGTTGTAATTCCCACCCATTCTCCCTACAGGTCGGAGCTTCTCCGGGTCCACTTTATCCCCTTCCATGTACACCTCCTCCTCCACGTGGTAACCAACCAATTTTCCAAGTACTAAATGACCGGCTCCTATCGTTATAATACGGTCTAATTCACATTCCATGTGGACCGGAGACTCTTTGACCCGGGGAACGCGGACCGTTTCTCCATTTTCTGCTTCCACTTCTGCCATAATGAATTCATCGACTCCGGCATCATAACTCTTGCTGCTTTCGTGCATGGCATTAGCAAGTCGTTCCGTAACGATATTAATAATGAATTGACCTGTTTCCTTAATATTTGTCAGTGTATCCTTTTCTCTTTTCCCTTCTCCAACCGAAAAACATAAAGTCACCGGATCCATAGACGCTACCGTGAAGAAACTGAAAGGCGCCAAGTTACGTCCGCCTTTGCTATTGACGGTTGATACCCAGGCAATCGGCCTTGGTACGACTGCGCCTTTAATAAGTTTGTTCATATAATGGTCCTTAAAGTCCACCTCTTTAATTAACATAATTCTTCCTCCTTGAAAAGACTTGTATAATACAATGATAAATTATATTCTAAATTTTCACACTCCTATGAATTCCTGTTATTGTTTAACAAATTAAAATAAGGGAATATATGGGTATCTATTGATATGGAGAGGAGACAAAATCTTGTTAGAGACATGGAATAGTATCAAGGCAGGAATCGCAGCCATTTCCGATTTCCTATGGACTTACCCGCTCGCGATCATCCTTATCGCCGGCGGCATTTTTCTCACTATCCGTATCCGCTTTTTTCAGTTCCGTTTTTTCGGACATATTCTTCATCAAACAATCGGACAGATTTTCAAGAAGACGAAGAAAAAGGGGACGATTACACCCTTCCAGGCATTCACTTCCGCACTCGCCTCTACGGCAGGTGCAACCAATATTGTTGGGGTACCGGTCGCGATTTCTCTCGGAGGACCCGGCGCACTGTTCTGGATGTGGGTCGTAGCTCTGATCGGAATGGCTACGAAGTACAGTGAAATCCTGATGGGAATGAAATACCGCGAAAAAAATAAAAACAACGAATGGGTAGGCGGCCCGCAATACTACATAAAGAAAGCCCTAGGATGGAAATGGGTCTCCACCGCCTTCGCCTTCTTCCTGATGATTGAGTTGATACCAAGTGCTATGGTCCAATCGAATTCGATTGCTACCCAAACGGAGGGTGCCTTTGGATGGCCCGTTTATATTACCGGTGCTGTCATGTGTGCAGCCATCGCCCTTGTAGTATTCGGCGGCATTAAGCGTATTGCCAAAGTTACGGACAAGATGGTTCCAGGTATGGTGCTGGTGTATGTAGGTATCTGTTTATATGTAATTTTTGCAAATATCGAGCAGATTCCTAACGTATTCAGCCTGATTTTCACCCATGCATTTACTCCTATTTCCGCTACCGGAGGATTCGCAGGTGCCGGAATTGCCGCAGCTCTCAGATGGGGAATTGCCCGGGGACTGTATTCCAACGAAGCAGGCCTTGGAACAGCACCAATCGCCCACGCTGCTGCTAAAACCGATCATCCATCCAAACAAGCGATGTGGGGCATGGTCAGTGTCTTCGTCGATACAATCGTTATTTGTACAATTTCGGGCTTAACCGTACTCGTAACAGGTGCATGGAGAGAAGTGGAAGGAAGCGATGCATCCAACATGATCAATGTCGCCATCGGCAGTGAATTCGGAGATGCCTTTGGAAGCAGCTTTATCAGCGTCTTCCTCATTTTCTTCGTTATTACTACGATAGGTATTCTCGTTTTCTATGGAGAGAAACAAGCGGAATATCTATACGGATTGAAAGCTGCGAAGTTTATGCGGATCGTATATATTCTCGCGGTTTTTGTCGGGGCAATAGGCGGACTGCAGTTCGTCTGGAACTTCCTGGATCTGCTTCTGGCATTTGTCCTGCTCGCCAACATCATCCCGCTGCTGTTCCTTCATAAAGAAGTGGCAGCATTAACAGACGATTACATCGACCGCGTGTATAAAAAACGCCGAAAGAAAAGAGAAGTGGAACTCTTTCACGAAGAAGACGCCAGCTGATCCTATTTCTAATAAACAAAGAAGCACCCCTTACAGGGTGCTTCTTTGTTATCTCATGAACACGTGGTTACCGATTACTGTCGTTACTTCTTTCTTACTCAAGTAATCACTTTGTGCTTTATCGGGGTTATAGAAAAAGATGGATTCGCGGTCATAACCTTGGTAATCCAACGCCTCTTCCACCGCACGCTTGGATTCTTCACCAGCAGGCTGCTCAATAGTCCCGTTCAATACCGGCGAGAACTGGTACCCATCATAGATGACGTTATACAGCGTATCCGGAAAAATATCGCTCTCGATCCGGTTCAGAACAACCGTAGCTACAGCTACCTTACCAGCATAGCTCTCCCCTTTTGCTTCTGCTTCAACAAGACGGGCCAATAAGTCTTTTTCCCCTTCGTTGAGCATCACAGGAAGCTTCAACTGCTCTCCAGGATGGATTTCGTCTCCCTTTTTATCATTCATAGCCGCCAACTGATCGGCTGAAATTCCATAATTTTGGGCAATCTTATAAATAGAATCGCCCTGCTTTACGTTATGCATCTTCACTTCGGCAGAACTCAGCTGTGGGAATGACAAAGCAAGAACGCCGACAGCGGCGATTCCAGACATCAAAACTTTCTTAAACACTATCCTTCTACCTCCTTGAATTTGATCTATTACAAGGTAACATAGAGGTCAGATGAATTCATTATTAATTCTTTCCAAGATTACCAGCCTTGTGAACCGTTGAACGCTCTATTCGAAGTCTAGGGACGGATGCTTTTGGGTAAAGAATATGGATTAGATAAAAGTAGGTGTTGTCATGTTAGATACTCACGCAAGGAAATATGTAGAACCAGTCATTAAGAAGACAGCTGAGCAGCTCATACATATGGGCCGAACCCCCAATGAAGTGACCATTGCGGCACTCGTGGCAGGCGTAGGGACAAGTGTCCTTTATGTCCTCGGGCAGCCGGTCATTGCCGTCCTTCTCTTATGGCTGTCCGGGTTTCTGGATGCCGTAGACGGAACAATGGCTCGAAGTACGAGTAGTTCGCCATTCGGCACAGTGATGGACGTAACCTTCGACCGGATTGTGGAAATCGGGATGATACTGGCTATCGCATACGTTCACCCTGAAGTCCTATGGCCGCTCCTGTTGTTAAGTGTTTCGATCATTATCTCCATGACTATCTTTCTCGTAGTTGGAGCGGTATCGGATAGATCCGGGATTAAATCATTCTACTATCAAGCAGGCTTGGCGGAGCGGACGGAAGGTTTCATCCTTTTCAGTCTCATGCTCCTCTTCCCTGACTTCCTTCTTTGGTCGACGCTCTTATTCATCGGCGTCGAACTGTTCACAGGCGGTCAACGCTTCATGGAGGCAAAAAGGATTTTAAAATAAAAAAAGGAGCCGGCTTCGAAATGCCGGCTCCTTTTTTTATATTTATCGAACGTTCATTTCAGAAGGTTTCGGACCTTTACGCTCACCACGGTCCAATTTATTAATTGCGTCCATATCTTCCGCAGTCAGCTCGAAATCGAAAACATCAAAGTTCTCTTCAATTCGGGAAGGTGTAATGGACTTTGGAATAACGATCGTATCGTTCTGCAAGTGCCAGCGGATAATAACCTGCGCCGGAGTCTTGCTGTGTTTCTCAGCAATGGCCTGTACGGAATCATTTTTCAGGATTTCTCCGCCCTGCATCAATGGACTCCATGCTTCCAGGTGAATGCCGTGTTGACGGCAGAAGTCTTTCAATTCGTTCTGTGCCAGGTAAGGATGGCATTCCACTTGGTTGACGGCAGGCTTCACTTCACATTCATCCAACAGACGCTGCAGATGTTCGATTTCGAAGTTACACACGCCGATTGCTTTCACTTTGCCGTCTTTTTGCAGTTGTTCCAGTGCTTTATACGTCTCTACATATTCATCAAATTCCGGAGTCGGCCAGTGAATCAAATAAAGATCCACGTAATCAAGACCGAGTTTATCCAGGCTTGTTTCCAGTGCTTGAATCGTATTGTCATATCCTTGGTCCGTATTCCAGACCTTGGTTGTAATGAACAGCTCGTCACGGGAAACGCCGCTTTGACGAATCGCTTCGCCGACTTGCTTCTCGTTCCCATAAATGGCAGCTGTATCGATGGAACGGTAACCCGTTTCGATCGCTTTCGTAACAGCAGGTACTGCGTCATTCTCTTCTACTTGCCAAACACCAAAGCCAAGCTGCGGCATTTCAATGGTGTTATGTAACGTAACTGTTTTCATTGTCATTCTCCTTTTCTGATCAGGGTTTCATTCACGAATATTGTAGCACACTAGTTCCGTACCCATAGATGAATCTGCTCAAACAAAAAAGCACCTGCAGGATCACGCCTTGGCAGGTACTTTCGGATAGACGATAATCATTTTGTACATAAAGAAACCGAAAATAATCAGAAATAACAGGGCACTGTAACGATCAGGCACCTCCATATATTTCAGAACAACGCTTAGAATCAATGGCAGCGTGACAGCATAAGCGGACAATTTCCAAAGCTGCTGATAAATGAGTTTTCTCGAAAGCACTCTCCTGAGCAGCATACTCGCAGCAGCCAGCAGGGAAATGCCGACCAATATGATAAAAATGATCAACAATGGGTAAAAGACTAAAAACTGAACCACATACCGCCCACGGGAAATCTCCGTCAAATTCGTTTCCATATGAACGATTGTTGCAACCATATCCGGCAGGAACAACAGGGCCAGAAGAATAAATAAATAGCCGATCGTGTGGGTGATCCCTTTTCTATTCAAGCGGAACATGGCTTCTTTCTTCGGTAAACGCAGACTGTTCATCAAGGAATCAAGGAATCCCATCGTCTCATCCCGCCTTATTCAGCGTAAATCGCCAGTTCTTCTTCAATTTTTCTGCGGATTTTATCCAATGCTTCTTCGGGTGTCTTACCGAATACCCTGTGGCCGTTGACAATGGCGTAAGGACGCACGGCGCACATACCGCAGAAAGATAGACAATCATTCATGAGTACAGCCACTTCCGGGTATTCGGACTCGATCAGACCCTCAATATCCAATTCATTGATCAAGTTCCCGTCACAAACTTCTACGACTACAATCCCCATCGTGCGTACCCCTTTCTAAGATGTTATCAAGCTAAACCTAAAATGCTTCGTGCTTCCTCTTCGTCGTGCTTCATCTGTTCGACGAGTGCATCCATTCCATTGAAATTCACTTCATCTCTGAGATGACGCAGAAATTGCACCGTAACTTCCCGACCGTACAAGTCACCGGAGAAGTCCAGCAAGTATGCTTCGACTTTATAAGAATCCCCGTTCACGGTCGGGCGGTAACCGGCACTGATTAACGTGTAGTGATACTCCGGCTTGTCCCATCCGATCTGGACCGTTCCAAGATAGACGGCCGGTTTCACATTCACGTAAGCGTCAATCCCACCTACGTTCAACGTCGGATACCCGAGCGTACGACCGAGCTGCTGGCCTTTTTCAACAACCCCTGTTACTTCAAAGGGGCGGCCGAGCATCGACTGGGCAGCTTCCATTCTGCCTCCCATCACATGATTCCGGATATCTGTACTGCTCACTTTATCCCCGTGCATCAGCACACCCGGAACGATAGAAACTCCAATGTCGATGGATGCACAGAGTTCTTTCAGCCCTTCGGCGTCCGATCCTCTGCCCTTCCCAAATCGGAAATCTTCCCCGACGACGACATGTCGGATATTTAAACGATTTAAATGTTCCAAAACAAATTCTTCCGGAGACGTTTTGGCATATTCTTTCGTAAAATGAACGTGATAGTACAGCTCGACACCATAGGCTTTGAGATAACGCTGTTTATCCATATCCGTGGACAAAGAGGCTTTAAATGCTTCATCACCGCGAAGTACCCATTTCGGATGATCAGAGAACGCATACACGGCCAGCTTCTCTCCTTCGGCTGCCAGGCTCTTCGCTTCTCTCAGCAGTGCCTGATGACCGAGATGGACGCCGTCCATTTTACCGATAATGAGTACCTTCGGTTCGGAACTTTCCGGCGGTCGTCCCGTGACTTCGATAGTTTCCATTAGCAAAGCATCCCTTCCAACTTGAATTAAACCTGTCTATTCTATATTATCTCCTTTTATTTAATCAACCAACACCTGATTTTGCAATGATTCTGCCCTTATAAAACAACCTCCCATAAAAAAACAAGCCGATTCCCCTTTTAAAAGAGAATCCGCCTGTTTTAACGTAGGACGGAAGCATAGAATTCTTCAATGATTGCTTCATCAGAATGAGGGATTTCTTCCCCTCTAACGATTTGCGCATTGTTGATACAACCGCTTGTCAGCAATACGATATCACCGCTTCCTGCAAGGGATAGAGACTTTCGAACGCCTGCTTCCCGCGTATTTGTTCTATGAATATGAACAGCTTCGGGATTGGAGAACCCCGTCATGACCTGATCGACGATAGCAGCAGGGTCATGGTATCCCGGATGATCGACCGTGACAACAATTTCATCTGCCCGTCCATCTATAGTCGCAGCCATCTTAGGCATTTTACTGAAATCACGAATTCCAATTCCTGCAATCATGACAATCAAACGTCTGTGCTCCAAGTTCTTCACTTCCTCCAACAGTCTGTCCAGCGCAACAGGAGTATGGGCGTAATCCAATATTATCGTCGGACCATCTTCTATGGGAATAACTTGAAATCGTCCTTCCGGGCCTTCCAGTAAGGGGAGCACACGAAGAATAGCTGGAAACTCGTACCCTAAATGAATAGCTGCAGCGATAGCAGACAGGACGTTTGCAACATTGTAAGAACCGTAAACAGGAACGGTAACCGTCTCGCTCATTTCTTGAAAGGACAGGCGGAACCTTGATCCTTCCTGCATCCTTTCCAATTCGGAAGCGTGAATATCTGCTTCCGCTCCGGTGATACTGTATGTCAAACGGTGCTTTCCATCCATCTCCAGCAGATCCTTTGACATGCCTTCATCATCAACATTGACAACTGTATGATCAGCTTGACGGAACAACCGGAGCTTACAGGCTTTATAATGTTCCAGTGTGTGATGATACTCCAGGTGCTCCTCCGAAAAGTTGGTGTGGATAGCTACATCAAAAACAATTCCTTCCACGCGACATTGATCGAGAGCAATGGAAGATACCTCCATTACGGCGGCTTCGTCCGCTTCGTTACGAAGATCACGGAAGATCCGGTGCAGGTCTATCGATTCAGGCGTTGTCGGTGTACTTTTCTTATATTCCAATTTCCCTCGGGATGTCCATATTCCTGTTGTACCGATCGACCCTGTCCGCATTCCAAGCAGGGTTAAGAGGGAACGGACATAAGCAGCAACCGTCGTCTTTCCATTTGTCCCCGTCACACCGATTGTCTTCAACTCTTGATCAGCGTGGTTATAAAATACTTTCGCTGCCACGGCCATAGCAGAACGAACTTCTTCCAACACCACGAAAATGACAGACGGCGCCTTTCCCTGCCACTGTTTTAACAATAAGGGGGCACTGCCTATAATCATGGAAGCTCCTGAATTCAACGCATCCTCTATATAAGCATGCCCATTAAAGTTCTCCCCTCTAATACAGAAAAAAGCCGTATTCTCCTTTACTTGCTGAGAGTGGAAAGCAAGAGAAGACACCATTGCTTCCTCCGGTCCGTACCATTCGAGTATATTTAATTGTTTGAGATGGTCCCTTCGTATAATCATCGCTTCATTTCCTCACAAAATGTTATATGCTTTATCGTCGTCTTTTCGTGTGAAAAGTATGTACAGAAGGAGCGTAGAATAAGCGGAAACCTCCCCACTATTTTCCGCGGATATAAAAATCCCGCTGCACGTCCCGGCAGCGGGTCCTGTTCAATCCTTTGTAATAAGAACGGTCAAACTGATCAATGTCACCAGGATCGTTGCACCCATATCCGACAATATAGCCACCCATAAGGTCAGCCATCCCGGGATCGTTAACAAGAGAGCGATCAACTTAAGGCCGAGAGCAATACTTATGTTCGTTTTCACGATCCGGTTCACCTTCTTGGCTATCCTGACAGCGTTCGGCAGTTTGCCTAAATGGTCCTGCATCAACACGATATCCGCTGTTTCAATAGCACTGTCCGTCCCTTTCCCCATAGCTATACCAAGATCCGAAACGGCAAGTGCAGGGGCATCATTGATACCGTCACCAACCATAGCTACTTTGCTTGACTGTTTCCAAGCCTCCACTTTCTCTACTTTATGTTCCGGCAGCAGTTCGGCATGAACATCGGTGACCCCTACTTGTGCTGCGACTTTACGGGCCGTCTGTTCATGGTCCCCTGTCAGCATGATTGTGTGTTTAATGCCTAGTTTGTGAAGCTTGCGGATAAGACTTCTGCTTTCCTCTCTGACTTCATCCGCTACACCGAACATGCCTAAAATGGATTTTTCATCAGAGATGATCACAAGCGAGTAACCGGAGCGCTTACACTCTTCTATGTCATCCTTCTGCTGCCGGGTGACATCCAGTTCCCGAAGCGTCTTTTCACTACCTACATAGTACCCCCTGCCTTCAATCATGGCATAAACGCCTTTTCCAGGAACGGCCTCTACAGAAGATGGTTCTAAACCTCGGGCTTCGCGAACCTTGGGATCGGCCAAAACGGCACGAGCAATCGGGTGCGAGGACTGCGACTCCACTGCACGGGCAATCTTATAGAAGCGTTCCTCGTCATACACCTTGACTGACTGTACCGTCGGCTCTCCTTTCGTCAGCGTTCCCGTTTTATCAAAAGCGATACTGGTGACATTTCCGAGCTGTTCCAGAATGGCTCCGCCTTTAATTAATATTCCGTTTCGGGCGTTCTTTGTTATCCCCGATAGAATGGCAATCGGGGAAGATAAAATGAGGGCACACGGACATCCTACGATCAGTACGGCCAGCCCCTGGTAGAATGCATCTCCCCAGGCAACGGAGAACAAAACAGGTGGAACAATCATCACAAGCAAAGAAACAGCCATGATCAGAGGGGTGTAATATTTTGCAAAACGATTGATGAAGAGCTCTGTGGGTGTCTTATTTTCCTGTGCTTTCTCCACCAACTGAAGAATCTTAGCTAAGGAGGACTGATCATAGCTTTTCGTGATTTCAATCATCAATGCCCCTTCATTGTTGATACTCCCGCCATAGACCAGATGGTCCGCTTCCTTCTCAACAGGCAGCGACTCACCGGTGATGGCTGCCTCGTTGACGGAGCTGTATCCGGAGAGGACCTTACCGTCAGAAGGTATTTTCTCACCGGCCTTAACAATAACCCGGTCCCCCTTTACCAAGTCTTCAATTGAAACGACCTGTTCAGAACCATCCTCCATCAACAGCGTCGCCTGTTTCGGGGCAACCTTCAGCAATTGTTCCATCGAATTTCTGGCCTTCTCCATCCCAAGGCCTTCCAGATACTCATTCAAACCAAACAGAATTGCAACAAGGGTCGCTTCCTTCCATTCTCCAATAGCAACCGCTCCGACTAAAGCGATGGTCATCAATGTATCAATGTTGAACTTCAGCTTAACCAGGTTTTGCGCTCCTTTAAAGAACGTCCTGTACCCGCTGACCGCTATGGCTGCCAAGTATAAGAAAGTCAATAGAGCAGGAGGAAGAACGCTGCCTCCGGCAAGCGCTGCCGCAAAGATGAAGCTCGAAAGGAGGACGAGGTGCAGCATGTTGGGACCGGAGGACTCCTGTTTTCCATCTTCCATCATGGACGCACCGTCCGACCGGAGTATTTTTCTGACACGATCCAAATCGACCTGTTCACTGACGACCAGCTTACTCGAATTAAATAGAAGCTGTGCATCCTGACCTTTATCCAGCTTCTTTATCTCTGCTTCCATTTCCGCGGCACAGTTGGCGCAGGATAAACCCTGCAACTTGTATTCCTTCATTATCAAACTCCCCTTTAATGGTGAAGCGCATGGTTGATCGTTTGCTGCAGGAGGTCGATCACGTGTTCATCATCATTTGAATAGAAAAGCGTAGTTCCCGATCTCCTATACTTCACCAGACGCAGATTTTTTAAAAAACGCAGTTGATGAGAAACGGTCGACTGTCTTAATTCCAATGTTTCTGCGATTTGGTTTACGGGCATTTCCTGTTCACAAAGCAGATGGAGAATGCGGATGCGGGTAGGATCAGATAACGCCTTAAACGTCTGGGAAACAACAAAAAGCGTTTCATCATCCAGTTCCTCCACCTCTTTATCAGGAGCGGTTTCTTTATTATGTTCTTTGCTCACTATTCGACACCTTCCTTATATGCGCATATATTCATATACTCATCGTATGCCGGCTCTCCATTTTTGTCAATGCGGTACGAGCCTGTTTTATAATTGCTGTTACCGGGTAAAAATAGAACAGCCCCACCTGTTCAAACAAATCATTTGTCATAGAATAGAGTTTGGGATTAGAATATGAAGTCCATTCGCTACCAAAGAAGGAGGAAATGGAAAATGTCTAAAAAAGTTTTAATGATTGTAACGAACCACGATCAAATTACAGAAGGAAAAACCACCGGCATTTGGTTATCCGAGTTCGGTGAAGCATATAACGAATTTAAAAAACAAGGATATGAAGTGACTGTAGCCAGTCCGAAAGGCGGCCTTTCTCCAGTAGACCCGGCAAGTGTCAGTGAGGATGAGCCACAGGAAATCCTTGATACGAAACCGCATCTGGAGGATACACTACCACTTTCCGACGTAGAAGCGGACGGTTTTGATGCTGTCTTTCTTCCGGGGGGACACGGGACGATGTTTGACTTCCCGGACAATGAGAAGCTGCAGCAACTACTACGCAGCTTTTATGAATCGGATAAGACAGTCGCAGCTGTCTGCCACGGCCCGGCGGGACTTGTAGGAGCGACCTTGTCCAGTGGTGAGCCTCTTGTAAAAGGGAAGCGTGTCAGCGCATTTACAGATGCAGAAGAAGCAGACACTACGCTTGATGCGTACATGCCGTTCCTGCTTGAAAGCAAGTTGAACGAGCTTGGAGCTACGGTGTTAACCGGCCCGAATTGGTCCACTCATGTTGAAGTAGACGGCAATCTGATCACAGGTCAGAACCCACAATCTACCGAGGCAGTAGCTAAAGAAGTAGTCAAACACCTTAACAAATAAGACAAAAAGGCATCCCATTGGGATGCCTTTTTTCAAAGTGTTGAAGAGGCACCATCCTTAAACGAGGGTGCCTCTTCCTTATGATGCCCGTCTATTGCCGCTTACCAAACAAGTACCCATACAGTTTCTGGATGAGAATGATATAAGAAAGCAGCCAAAGAACGAACAGGCTGACGACCATCACAGCTTTCCAAATCGTCCATCCGGTTACCAATGTGTGAAAGACTGCACCAAGCAGCGTTATCGTCACGACAATATAAAAGACCGCCGAAGAAACAATTTTCAAACTACGATTGATCCAGGCAGGCATAACTATTCACCTCCCATACCCTACTCTATGTAGATAGAACTAATCAGCTTGTACGTTTGTGCTTCCTTCTCGTAAAAGAGGCGGGTCATTCGAATATGGTAGAATAATAAGCATCATCAGCATACATAAAGGAGAATGACACATGGAGAAACGTTTCGATCATATCGGTATAGCCGTACGAAACATCGAGGACAGTATAACTTTCCATACAGAAACCCTTGGGGGAAAGCTCATAGATCGGTATCGTAACGAAGCAGAAGGCGTGGAGAGTGAAATTGCAATCATTGATATTCACGGGCAGCGCACAGAGCTTTTAATGCCTACGAACAACACTACTTCTCCCATCGCACGCTTCATTAAACAAAAGGGAAAAGGCGTTCATCATGTTGCCTATGATGTCGGCGATCTGGACGCTGCATTGAAGGAATTAGAGCAGCAGGGAATCCGCACTCTGGATGGGACGATGCGGACAAACAAGCACGGTCGCCGCTTAATCTACTTAAACCCGGTGGATACAGAAGGTACCATTATTGAGTATTGTGATTATCCAGACACAAAATAACCCCCGCGCCGTTTCGAACGGCACAGGGGTTTCTTTTTTTATTTTTCGCCGATTGCACCTTGGACATCAAAATCTGCAGGATCCAGCTCTGTCTGCTCTCCTAAGACAAGGCGTGCAAGCTCAGCTCCGAGGTAAGGACCTGAGGTAAGACCTGAGGCTCCAAGGCCATTAGCTGCATACAATCCTTCGTGCGAAGGCAGGGCACCGAATACAGGCAGAGAGTCCGGCGTGAACGGGCGGAAACCGACTCTTGTCTCCACTACGGTTCCATCATAAAGGCCGGGTGCTACGTCAAGCGCTTTATCGAAGATATAGTGAAGCCCCCCTGCAGTGACCCGCGGATCGAAGCCTGCT
Organism: Bacillus sp. SB49; assembly: GCF_000469135.2. Taxonomy (NCBI): domain Bacteria; kingdom Bacillati; phylum Bacillota; class Bacilli; order Caryophanales; family Bacillaceae; genus Bacillus; species Bacillus sp. SB49. The sequence continues at coordinate 236,627 of NZ_CP048117.1, read as the reverse complement.
TTCGTTTCATGCGTAGCACCAACGACCAATTTTCCAGCTCCGAAAGAAAGCATGTATTGATTGTTTGGCGGCATGACCACAGGCCAGTCCTCCGTTCTCTCCTCGCTGAGCTTTAAATGAACAATCTGTGCTTTCTGGGGATGCACGAGAAAGTCGATCCCCAGCGGTTCGAGCAGGTCCTTCGCCCATACACCGGCCGTAACGAGTACAGCATCGGCCTCGTGGAAATCACCATTCACGTGTACACCATCCACACGCTGCTCATCATAAGACAGTTGTGCCTCACCTTTGATCCACTCCGCTCCATGCTTTTCTGCCGAAGCAAGCAGAGCATCACGCAGAGCACGCCCGTCCACCCGCGCTGCTCCACTTACATGAACGGCTTTGTATCCATCTTTAAGGGGTGGAAACAGACGCTTCGTCTCTTCCTCGGAAATGATTGTAACTTCCCCCATTTCAGGAGCATCTTCTCTTCTTTTCAATGCTCGATCCAACGTTTTTTGCAGTTTTTCTTCGTCAGTGTGCAGACCGATTGCCCCGACACGACGGTACCCGGTTTCTGTCTGCCCATCCGCTTCCAGACGACGGATCAATTCCGGATAATAGGCGGCACCGCCCTTAACAAGTTTATACCATCGTTTATTTCTTCTTTGAGCAAGCCACGGACAAACGATCCCGGCCGCAGCATCCGTCGCCTGCCCACGGTCCTTCCGATCTACAATCTTCACATCTGCACCGGCCGCTGCTAAATGATAGGCCGTCGAGGCACCAAGGACCCCGCCGCCTACAACAATGTATTTTTTCATTCCTCCAACACCTTTTTCCTCTTTTATTAAAACCACCCCCATTGTATAAGAGGATGGGAACCTGCTCCAATGCAGGCGAACAAAAAACCCGGAGGATTCCGGGTTTTCAGCATTTCTTTTATTCCGTTACTGTTTCTACCTGCCATTGATCATTGACGAACAGGCCGATTACTTTCAACTGGAGGTCCCAAGAATGAACCAAATCCACAGCCTTCTTAATCTGTTCTTCCTTCTCTTCACGAGGGCAAGGGTTACCGGCACAGTCATGGTGACCTACGATGGCAAGTACTCCGGAACCATGGTTTTCTGCAGAAATGCGAAGCTTGGACTTAACGGCAGCCAGCTGGTCTTCTGTCCCTTCTAACAGGTATTTGGTCGGTCCAGCTTCTGTAATCATGTCGATATACGGAGCACCATACTGTTCCTGCATCCATTTGATGACAGGAAGTTGAACTCTTCCATCCATACAATTTATTGCTGTAGCAAATTCTGACATACAAATCCCTCCTATAGTTATCTGTTACCCATTTTACCACATAAAAAAAGCAGCAGGTACGATCAACCTGCTGCTTCCGTTTATTGTGTAATTCCCTCGATCTGCATCTCTTCTACGGTTCCTGTACCATTCTCACGAACACGCACCTGCATCTCGACCTGGTCTCCCTCTTTCAGGAATATGGCGAGAGGCGCTTTGCTCGTCGTAACGGTATAAATCGTCGTATCGCCTTCTAGAAGGAATTGCACCGATTGACGGGACTCCGTGGAGGTAACCAAGACCCGGTTGATGACACCGCTCTTTTCTGACAAATCAACCGCTTCGCTTCCCTCCACATTACTTGGATCCTGTGCAACCTGCAGACGATATGCATTCAAGGTCTGCTTCGCTGTATCACCGAAAACGGCAAAATCGGAATCAGATGCTTTGATGTACGCATACTGTTTGAACAAACCGTTCGGATCCAATACGTTGACGATCCAGGTTGGTTCTCCGTCTACGTTATAGAGCACCGGCATGGTTCCGGTCCATTTCTTCTCCGGATACTGCTTATCTACAATTTGAATAGCACCTTTGCTGTCCATGATCCCTTGATTTTTTTGACCATTGTAGTAAGTCAGCTCACCGGTCCTGGCATGAATAAGCGTATAACCAAGCGCGGAGTCGATGTTTTCTTTCGGTGAGGCCATGTCGGTGAAATAGAACATTTCTCCCTGCTCGTTAAAGATCGGAGTGACGCTGCTTTCTGTTCCGGATTCATTCGGGATTTTGACATCTTTCTTGCCGAAAATTGAGTTTAACCAACCATTAATGTATTTACCGAAGTATTCGTTCTCCAATGCCGCTAACTCCGAGCTGACAGATCCCTCTATGAATTCCGGCGCTTTTGCCGAGTCATAGGTTTTCACATTACCGGATACCGGATCGACAACTGCTACTTTAATCTCGTCCATATCCGGACGATTCGAGAAGAACAACGGTTTGTATATGGTTTGGACATACCAAGGTTTCCCTTCATCGTCCACCTCGATTTGCGCTTCTCCACTCTGAATGTAATTCGGGTGTTTATTATATACCGCCCGCTGCACGTTGTGTTGGAAATAGCTGGAGTTCGTGTACCGCATCTTACTTTCCACAAATTCCGGCTGCGCATTGATGTTCGTCGCTGAGATAGAGAAGTAGCCTTCCGTTTCTTTTCCTCGGAAGTATCTCCAGAAACTCGAGAATTCGACAGGTGCGATATAAACGATTTCTCCATCTACCTGTTGAGCCTGTAGTTTTCCAAGATCATAAAACTGTGTGTTCGGAACGACACTCATCGCTTTTTGAACTTTGTTCCGCGCCGATTCAGGTGCTACGGAAATCGGCGTGTTTTCTTCATTCAACGGCTTCGCTTCTTCCTCTTGGGACTGCGTGATCGTATCGTGAGACGTCTGCAAAGCGATGATGCTGTATACGAATACAGCAAGGATGGCCACAGCAACGAGGAGAACGACTCCTCCGGTAAGCGACCGGGTTGCTGCCGGCATAGAAACCGGTATTTTCGCTCCCCCATAGACAAGAGGTACGAGTACGATGGCGACAATCGCATTCAGTACTAATAGATTTGGAATCGTAATCGTAGGCATGAAAACATAAACAACGATGACCATAACAACCATACCGAACACGAACAGGCCGATGCCTGTTTTCATAATCTTCGTTCTACGCATTCTGTTTTTGAAATAAGCAATGATCGTCAGTATGAAATAGAGAATAAATGATAATACCGACGCAAGTAACATACCAAGCATATGTACTTCCCCCTTTTATATATTTCTTTACGTTTCATCCCTCCATGAAGTTTCACTTTTCACATGAAAGCAAGTACGAAAAATCCGAACGGCCGCCCACTTTTTTGCGAATTGGAAGGACCGTTCGGATTATCGCCATTAAGAAGAACCTGTTTGTTTCCCTGTATTCATCCAATAGTCAGCCAGTCCCATGGCGCATACTTCCATATCCAATTTCAATATAGTATAGATGTGATGATCGTCAGGTATGCCGTGTTCTTTTAAGAATGATGAAACTTTATTCATCAAGGAGGTTTGAATGTCCAGTACTCCTCCTCCATCACTAAGAATCTCATAGGAAGTATTCGTAAATACGGGAAGCCATTCAAGCACTTGGTCAAACGTTTGATCAGGATCTTCCCCCATCCCGAAATGGCCGAAATAAAGCCTGTCTGGATTTACATCCCGAAACATTCTTATAGATTGCTCCATCGCTCCAGGGTCGAACTGATTCGGAGAGGTCGTCGGTAAGTGAAAGATCAATCCGTGATCATCTGTTTGGTGGTAACGAATCCCGCATGTATCGCCGGTAAATATTCCGTTCGTCAGCGAATCGTGAATACCAAGATGATGTTTGGCATGTCCCGGTGTATCGTAGAAGGTCAACACCCGTTCGGGCGACAGGGGCATTGTTTCTCCTTCTTTTTTTACACACAAACGATTTTCCGGTATTGGTACGATAGGATCGAACAACTCATTAAACTTGGTTCCATAGACCATTTTTGCACCTTGGATCAATCGGGATGGATCGATCAGGTGTCGTTTCCCTTTCTCATGGACGATCACTTCCGCATTCGGGCAGTCTTGCAACAGGAGTCCTGCCCCACCTGCATGGTCCAAATGAATATGTGTAAGTATGATGGTCTTCACACGATCCAGGGAAATATTCAACTCCTGCAGCCCCGCCTTGACTTCCTTTACGGACAAGCTGGCTCCTGTTTCAACTAAGACGATGTTTTCTCCTGTCAGCACATATGTACCTGTGCGACCTTCCAATCCCATATCCATACCATCAATGAGATACGTATCTTCTGCAAGTTTCCATGGAATCTTCATTTACCCCTCTCCCTTCCAATCACTTCCATTCTACAAAAAACCATGTCACATTGGTAACGTTTTCTCTCAGAATACGTGTCACACTTCCCGAACTAGGTGAATATCATGGTTTCTGAGGAGTTGGTGAAAGTGAAGCAAAATCAGAACATGTCCTCCCCCGAGCAAATGAAACCTACTTACGAACAATGCACGAGGTACCAGTACTATCACGTCAACGTCAAACTGAAGGACGGAAGAACGTTAAACGGGATCATCACCGACGTCACTCCGGATCAGGTGGCGATGCTTGTCAGTGAAGATGTGGATAGGAATGAGGGGAAGGACAACACCGGTGAACGCCAGTACGGCTATTGGAGAGCCCGCCGCTTCCAAAATGTCCTGCTTCCATTGGCCGGACTCGCTACCCTCGCGCTTATACCCTATTACGCACCGTATCCTTATTATTCCTACCCGTACCCATACTATTATTGACCTATCTCGTCCTATGAATCTTATCTCCATTATAAACCCCCTCCGCTTCCAAAGCCGGAGGGGGTTTTTTTGGTATTACAAAAAGATGTCCTTCTCTACCTGCTTCCATTCGTAAAAATGTCCGCGTTTTCTCATTAATGTCTCATAAGACCCTGTTTCTATCACCATACCCTGGTCCATCACTATGATTTGATCCATCTTCTCCAGGCCGGACAGACGATGGCTAACAAGGATGACCGTATCACGCTCGGCTTTCTGATAGAGATGCTTATAAATAGATTGTTCTGTCAAAGCATCAACGGAAGAGGTTGGTTCATCAAGCATCCACCACTTCTCCCCTTTCAAAAATGCTCTGGCAATTGCAAGACGCTGTTTCTCTCCGCCGGACAAGTTTTCCCCTTTTTCAAGAACGACCTGTTCAAGAGAAAAATCCAGCCCGACATCTTTCAAAGCCTGCTTCATCTCCAACTGTGTCAAACCGTCCCTTGCAATGGCCAAGTTCTCTTCGATTGTGCCATAAAAGTAGTGGTTTTCTTGAAGAACCACATTACTCCGCGCCCATACGCTTTCTTCCTTAACCTGCTCGATCGGCACGCCGTTCACTTTTACACTCCCCTGATCTGGCAGCTGAAAGTGAAGCATAAGCTGCAGTAATGTAGACTTCCCCGACCCACTCGCTCCAACGATGGCCGTCTTGGATCCGGCCGGAATAGAGAGGGACACGTCGGATAAAGCCTTTCTTTCTTCATTAGGAAACGTGTAATCGACATGTTCAAATTCGATGGCTGGAGCACCTGATTCAACGTTTAACTCGGACGTAGTAGGTACACTCTCTTCCTCTGTGATGGTAAAGAGTCGTTCCGCTGCACGCTTGCTGTCATCCAGATGCGAAGGTAGAACGGCCATTGGTGTCGCATTTTCAAAAACCGTCAACGATATCATGACAAGCATGGCAAGGAAAAGACCATTGAGATCCCCTCGGGCAACAAGATATGCCCCGACGCCTAGCACAACCCAGGAGACGATAAGGGATACTCCTGTGTTCCATGACAGACTGGCAAGCATCGCTTTTCCGTCCCGTTCCTGTTCATGAATATACGTTCCCGCTGCCTCACGCAAGCTGTTCTCTCTTCCTTCCAATTGCTGATAAATCTTTAAATCCCGGAATCCATACAGAAATTCTGTCGCTTCAGTGGACAGAGCCCCGCGAGCGGTTCGCACACGGCTCCCTAACTTCCGCTGCTTTACTGCATACCAGGACGGGATGAAGAGGCCGGTGACAACAAGGCCACCCAACAGAACAAGCGCCACAGGCAAGCTGAAAATAGCCGTGAATACGATTGTTGCAAGGAAGATAATCACAAGGACGACCGGCGGATAGTAAACGCGCAGAAAGAAGTTCTGCAGGCTTTCAACGTCCCCGACTATTCTGGCTAATAAGTCTCCACTCCGATATCTCCGAAAAATCCGGGGTGCATGAGGCTCCAGTTTTTTATAGAATGCCAAACGGATATTACTCAATATGGTAAACGTAGCCCTGTGTGAAAAATACCGCTCTGCATACCTGCCAAGCGCTCTGGCGAAGCCGAACAGTTTCAAGAAAGCAATCATGACAGTCAAGGCGTACAACGGTGGAATCAGTGCTGCACGGGAAATTAGATAGCCGCTTGAGGCAAACAGACCCACCGCGGACATTCCGGCAAGAAATCCGAAAAGAACAGATAAGACGATGTCTCTCTTTTCCTTGACGACCAGGTGGATGACTTCTCTCAATTCTTTCATCACGTGCTGTCTCCTTTCTGTACAGTCACCATCCGTCTATATTCAGGAACCTCTTGAAGCAGCGCTTCATGGGTCCCGAGGCCAACCTGTTCCCCTTTATCAAGAAATAAAATTTGGTCAGCGTTTTTGATGGTGTGCAGACGGTGGGCCACTGTAATGATCGTAGAGTACTCTGCCAATGCAGCTATGGAATGCTGAAGAACCCGTTCCGTCTTTAGGTCAAGGCCGGTTGTCGGTTCATCAAACAAGATGATCGATGGTTTCTTCAGAAAAGCCCGTGCGATTGCCAGCCTCTGTTTTTCCCCGCCGGAAAGGCCGCGCCCTCCCTCTCCAACAGGAGTGTCATACCCTTGATCCAGCGATTCAATTAAATCTGATATACCGGCCTTACGCGCCGCTTCCCTGATCTCTTCCATCGAGTGACGACCGTTGTCACCGATTGCGATATTCTCTGCCATTGTCCCGGAGAATAGATACGGATTCTGGGAAATGTAACTGACACGTCTGAACCAATCTTCCTCATGATAAGAAAATAATGATTTTCCATTAACAATAATTTCGCCCTTCTGAGGTTTTACGAGACCCGCAAACATATGGAGAGCGGTCGTCTTTCCTGCGCCACTCTTTCCCACGATCGCCAATTGCGTTCCTGAGGGTAATTTTAAGTTAAGGTCCTGGAGAGAGAACCCTTCCCCGTATTGAAAAGAGACCTCTTTGAACTCTATAAGCGGAGGAGCATCAGTGACCAGCCTTTCTTCTCCCCAGTTCAAATCCTCTTCCTCTTTTTCCAGTTCCGCAGCCAGTTGATTGGCGGCACCGGCACTCCCTCTCCCTGTATGGAACGCGCTGCCGAAATCTTTTAATGTTAAGTAAAACTCCGGAGCAAGTATAAGAATGAAGAAACTGGAGAAGAAGGATATTTGTTCATAAACGACCAATCGAATTGCAATTTCCAATGCAATCAGTCCAATGCTTAACATAGAAATAAATTCGAGCATCAAAGAGGATACAAACGCCACCTTCAATACTTCCATCGTGGCATCCCGAAAACCGTGACTGCTTGTTTCAATTTCCTTCACCTGCTGTTTGGAACGTCCAAACAATTTAAGCGTTGTAAGACCCTGCAGTGTATCGAGGAATTTCCCGGAGAAGGCAGACAGCTTCTCCATTTGTTCTTCCGATTTCTTCTTCGTCATCACGCCGATAATCGCCATAAATAATGGAATAAACGGTGCGGTAATGATCATGATCAATCCAGAATATAAATGTTCCGCAAATACAACAATCAAGATCATAAAAGGAATAATCATCGTCTGAATCATTTGTGGCAGATAACTACTATAATAACCGTCGATTTCATCTACGGAATCCATAAGGACACTTACTTTACGCCCGGATTGACCTTCCATTGCGGACTGCAGCGGATTCCTGGTGAACTTAGACAGCACCTGCCTGCGAAAATATCGTTTCGAATCTGCTGCCATTTTCACTCCAATTCTTCCGTTCCACCATGTGAAGAATGTGCGTCCTGCCAACACCAGTAATAAGCCCGCAAGAAGCGGCACAATCTCCCCGAAGCTTTCGTTACCGAGAAAGATCCGGTCGACAATCGCTACGAAGAAATAGGATTGACCAATAATGGTTGCCCCGATCAGGAAGGAGGTTACAATCAATGCCCATAGCACACCTTTATTACGAAAAGCTACACGGCTTAGTTGCTTCATAGCTGTTCATTAGCTCCTTATATGCATTTTTGTGAAAAACTTCACATTATCTACATTATAATTCATATCTTTGACGGTTTCTAAAGAAAAGGCGCCGGATTTTGTGACAATTCTGTATCATCGTCCCCTTTTCCAAACACTGTCATACCTTTCTTTTCCCTTTACGAATAAAAGGGGGAATGGGAGGTCATTCTACAGGAAGTATTTATCTTTTTTTATGATTTTTCATGCTTTTTTCGACTATTCCCTATTCTTTTCGACATTATCAGCTATTTTTTTGCAAATTTTCAACATTAACATGTTTATAATTTGCTGTCAAAGGAAAAATAAAAATGAATCTTGTATAACCTATGGGATAGCAAGGCTCAGTACATATTCAAAAAAGATTAAATTTTGACAAGCAGATTATATTCGTTAAGATAAGTTTGTAAAGAAAAAATTTAATGAACTTTACTGCATGCGTGGCGAGGAGGTTTTTAATGACCAAGAATCATGAAGATGACTCCAGAGACGTCATCGAGAATGCCAAAGCCTTAGTCATCGACTCCATAGCAGAAACGATGGATTTGTATGGCGTGACGCGGAGTGCCGGAACCCTTTATGGAACGATGTACTTCGAAAAGGACATGACCCTCGATGAAATGCGTGAGAAACTCGGAATGAGTAAGCCGAGCATGAGCACAGGAGTGAAGAAGCTCCAAAGCTACAGCATCGTCAAGCAGACATTCCGAAAAGGAACACGCCGTCAGACATTTGTCGCAGAAAAAGATTTCTTCAACTTCTTCTCCAATTTCTTCTCAAGAAAATGGATCAGAGAAGCGAAGATCAATATGGATGCCGTAAAAAAGGCACAAGCTGAACTGGAAATGATCATGAATTCTACGGATATTGATGAGGACACCAGATTTGAAGCAGAGCGGATCCACCGTCAGTTGGAAGGATCCAAGCCTTATTATAAATGGCTGTTGAAGTTAGTCGATTCCATAGAAAGTGGAGAGATTTTCGAGTACATCCCTATTGATTCTGAAGAATAATTGTTTCTATGCGCCTCTCAAAAATAACAGAACATGTTATTTCAGGGGAGACGTATGCGCGCTGTTATTTGCAGAAAATTCAAAAAACTACAAGGAGTGATATCATTGCAACCGTCAAATCAATCGAAGTCCTTCTTGGCTAAGAACGGACCGGCTATTTTGCTTGCAACACTATTAGGTATATTTGTCCTCTACATCGCCTTCACAAATGAAAACATCCAATGGGGCGGATTCATCGCCATGATTGCCTTTTATGCCCTCGTTTACTACATCGGTGCTATCTTCGCTACTAAAAAATCCGGATCTCTCGAAGACATGATGGTCGCTGACCGCAGCATGCCGCTCGGCGTCGCCATGTTTACAATGGCCGCTACCTGGGTCGGTGGTGGTTACATCAACGGGACGGCGGAATCCACTTATGCCGACGGAATCGTATGGGCCCAGGCGCCTTGGGGCTATGCACTAAGTTTGATCATTGGTGGTATCTTCTATGCCCGTAAGATGCGCCGTTATGAATTCATGACCATCCTCGATCCACTTGAACAACGTTTTGGTAAGAAAATGGCAGGTGTTCTGTACCTACCTGCGCTCCTTGGTGAGATGTTCTGGAGTGCCGCTATCCTGACAGCACTTGGTACAACGTTTGGAACCATTCTGAATATCGACTTCACTACCTCTATCATTCTTTCCGGTATCATCGCTATCGCTTATACTGTAGCCGGAGGTATGTGGGCCGTTGCTTATACAGACGTGTTCCAAATGGCTATCCTGCTTATCGGTCTTATCCTGGTCGTGCCTTTCACATTAGGACATGTAGGTGGACTGGATGCCGCATGGAGCGGTTACAAAACAGAGTTCGGAAGTTACGCCAACCTGTTCCCTCCACTGAACGGCTGGCAGGACCCTGAATGGGGCAATTACTTCTGGAACTGGATCGACTACGCATTGCTGCTTATATTCGGTGGAATTGCCTGGCAGGTATATTTCCAGCGTGTCCTTTCCGCTAAAAGTGAGAAGACAGCTATGTGGCTTTCCATCACAGCAGGGGTCATCTGTATCATCGCTGCCATTCCAGCTGTGTTGATCGGTGTCGTTGGAGTCAATATCGACTGGGCATCCATGGGTATCCCAACGCCTGAAAACGCATCTGTCATTTTGCCGCACGTTCTTCGATATCTGACTCCTGAACTGGTATCAGCCATCGGACTTGGTGCACTTGCAGCTGCTGTTATGTCATCCATGGACTCCTCGATCCTATCTGCCTCTTCTATGGCATCCTGGAACGTGTATCGTCCATTGATCAACCCAAATGCAGACTCAGACAAACTGAAGAAAGTCATTAAGCGTACCATCATCATCGTTGGTGTCGGATCCATGATTATCGCCTTGAACGTAAAGAGTGTCTACACTCTCTGGTATCTGGCCTCCGACCTTGTTTACACAATCTTGTTCCCTCAACTGACAATGGCATTGTTTTATAAGAATGCCAACCTTTACGGATCGATCGCCGGTTTTGCGGTTTCCCTCTTCCTTCGTCTTGGAGGCGGAGAGCCAGCACTAGGTCTCCCGGCATTCCTACCGTACCCGATGATCGAAGACGGCATCGTCCTCTTCCCATTCCGTACGACAGCATGTATCGCGGCCTTCCTTATGATCTTCATCGTCTCTGAATTGACGAAGAAGAAATGTGCTCCGCGGTCACTCATCCTGCCGGAACACAAACGACAAGAAAATAACGCGTAACAACAGAAGCACCCGGGTTTCCGGGTGCTTTTTTATATCACCTGATGAAATATTGAACATATCCCACCAATATACATACAGACGCCCACTCCACTCTTTCTTATGATGGAGATGAGGTGAAGTTATGTATCGAATACTATGGAAAAACAGAAATGTGCGTTTTTATTTATTAGGCGGAAGCATATCACGACTTGGCGACAGCTTAGCTGCAATGGCCTTTTTGTTTCTTGCCCATGACCTGACGGGGTCCGCGGCCCATACGACAGCCATGGCAGCAGCAGAAACCGCTCCCTATTTACTTTTCGGATTAATCGGCGGAGCAATAGCGGATGCCCTGCCCAAGAAGAAGCTGTTGATCATCCTGGATCTCCTCCGTATTCCCTTGGTCGCGTCCATCCTGCTGCTCCATTATGCAGATGCGTTGTCCTTCGGCGCCCTTCTTATCATCAGCTTTCTTCTCCAGTCAATCGGCTGTTTCTTCAATCCGGCACACCGTGCTGTCCTGCCTATGATTACAAAGGAGGAAGAACGTTCTGCCGCCAACAGCCTTTACGACACCATGACTAGAGGCGTTACAATAGGGACGCCTCTTCTATCGATCCTCATCATTGAAACCATGGGAGTGGTCCACTTCTTCAGTTTAGATGCGTTGACCTATGTATGGAGTGTCCTATGCCTTGCGCAGATCATAATGGTAGAAAAGCGAAGTACAAAGTTCTCGATCCGTTCCATCGCGCCTTCTGTCGGGTCCTTTCTTAAGTGGGCGGGAAGAATGCCGACTATCCGAAGCCTTTTTTTCTTCACGTTTTATACGGTGTTTATGAATACGTGGGTATGGCAGGTGGGATTGCTGCTCGCCCTTATGGAGGCAGGACCGGACGGGGAGCTGTGGTACAGCGGAATTCAAGGAGTATTCGGTGCAGTCGTCATTATAACCAATCTTCTCGCCCCGCTATTCATTCAGAAATGGGGGCTGCACCACTATGTAATCGGTGCAGCCGTTTGGGGAACCGGTATTTTGTATTACGGCGCTTTCTATAAACCGGAGCAGTTTGTCATTGGCACGATCCTTATCGGCATCGGTATTCCTGTTGCAAGCCTTTCCCGGGTCTATTTACTGCAGAAATACGTGCCGGAGTCCAAGATGGGAAGGGCATTCAGTACAAATGCCGTTCTACTGTATGCCGCAAATACCATTTCCCTTGCCTTCTTTGGACTGCTCTCGACTTTCCTGTCCATTCAGACACTTATGATTATAAGTGGCTGCTGTATCGTCTTTTTATGTGTGGCTTCGTGGTTAGGTAAAGGCGTGCCGTTTACGAAACTGCGTCGGCGTCTGATGATAAATACGTCTAAATAATTGATTATAAACCGCAATGCTTGAAAACCCGTGTTCCGTTGCTATCGTTAAGACGGATCGTTTCGTATGAAGCAGATCCTGCTGACTTCTGAACAAGCGGTACATCTGAAGCCATGAATAAGGAGAGACCCCGCTCTCCCGCTTAAATAGATGAGAGAGCTGGTATTTATCCATACGAGCGACTTCCGCTATATCTCCAAGCGTCCAGTTCTCGCGGTAGCCTTCCTTCAGTGCATCCATCACCCGGTTTAACGGATCAACGCTTTGTGTTAAAACTACGTCATGTCGGTGAGAGCCAAGTCCATACTTGAGCAGGAGGATGGCAAGCTGCACCATACTGTTTTCCACAAACAGGGAGCTGGAATCTCCCCCCTCCGACTTCAAAAATGACCGGACGAATGATACCCACTGATGAACGGGCTCCTGCCGATAAGGAAGAGCGGCGAATTCCGGGGATTCCGATGGGTAGCCAAGCTCTCTAGCGGTCTCCATCAAAAATTCAGGACGGATTTCTACAAGGAACTTTTCTTCATCTGCCTTCCACTGCTTATGTTTCATAGTTGGATTAAACAGGACAAACTGCTCCTTATCAATGACCAAGTCACCCGATTCTGTCTGGTAGCAGCTCTGCCCATATGGAGAGAAGACAAACTTATAACAATCGTCTCTCCTCCAACTTCTTTCTCCCAATCCGTCGTACCTTTGAAGAAATAACCCATGCGCATTCTCTACAATCATGACAGCTCCTCCTCCGCTCCCACATTCTGTCATCATTGTATCATTCTTTATGTGGAAGAGTCTCCGGTTCGAGAAGGTTCCTCCGTCCTATTACAAGAAGTTTCTCGTAATTCCGCCTCCAGGAAACGTTCGGCATCAAGGGCCGCCATGCAGCCGGTTCCTGCCGCCGTTATGGCCTGACGGTATTTCTGATCCTGCACATCACCGCATGCGAATATTCCCGGAACATTCGTCTTTGTCGTTCCAGGCTCAACCAGCAAATACCCCTTCTCATCCATATCCAATTTTCCATGCAGGAAATCGGTGTTAGGATGGTGTCCGATCGCCACAAATATTCCGTCCGCTTCGATCATTTCCTCCTTGCCTGATTCGTTATCCTTCACTTTCATGCCGGTAATTTTGGCCCCGTCCGAGATCATCTCCACCGGTGTCTTATTCAGCGCCCATGTTACTTTTGCATTCTCTTTCGCCCGGGTCTGCATAATCTTCGATGCCCGCAGTTCTTCCCGTCGGTGAACGACTTGGACGTGATCCGCAAATTTCGTAAGAAAAGCGGCCTCTTCCATGGCGGAATCCCCCCCGCCGATAATGAGTACCTTCTTGCCTCTGAAAAAGAAACCGTCACACGTGGCACACGTACTGACCCCTCGACCGATGTTCTCTTTCTCTCCAGGAATTCCAAGCAGCTTGGCAGAAGCGCCTGTGGACACAATCAATACCTCTGTCTCCAATTCTCCTATTCCGCTCACTTGCAGCTTAAACGGCTTCTGATCCACTTCCACATTTGTAACCCATCCCTGCTGGAAAGTTGCGCCGAACCGTTCCGCCTGTTTCCTCATATGGTCCATGAGAACAGGTCCCATAATTCCATCCGGGAACCCTGGGAAATTTTCCACTTCCGTTGTCATGGTAAGCTGTCCCCCCGGCTCCGGACCTTCTATGACAAGCGGCTTCATGTTCGCTCTCGCCAAATAGACGGCAGCGGTCAACCCTGCAGGTCCTGTGCCTAATATTATTGCTTGATACGTCATGAATGCTCCCCCTCTTCTTTTCCTTTTTGTCCACGATTCCAATATGAACCTCATCAGAATTAATGTATGCATCTGAAAAGGAAAAGACCCCTCCGTCAACCGTTTATACCAATGACGAATGACCATGCATCCCGCCTCTATTTTCATATATTGGGAAGGAAGACCCGAGACTTGGAGGAGAAAAGTATGCCAAGAAAAAGAAAAGATCGCAGGATTCGAAGGCCGGGGTTTTGCGTTTTTCCAGGATACAGGTACTGCGGTCCGGGGTGCAGCGGACCGGGAGAGCCCATCAATGCCGTCGATGCCGCCTGCAGAGCGCACGATGAGTGCTACCGGATAAAAAAAGACTACTGCGCTTGTGACCGTGCATTTCTGAAACGATTAAAAAAACTTCAAACACCGGAAACGCAGGAAGGCAGACATGCTCATACCTTGTATCAATATATGAAGGTTCAGAAGACATTCACTTGTTTCTAAAGGCAGGAGCCGGAAATGTGGTCCTGTCTTTTTTTATTGCGTCTCCTCTTCACAAAATTATCAACTATAATAGAAGAAGGAGAAACGAGCCTACTTTTCAAAAAGGAAAGAAGTGCTTATAATAGAAATCAGTATGCATATTTTTGAATGATTTGGTTTCGTCAACACGAGAGGATGTATAACTCAATATGAAGTTTGAAGAAAGGTTTGATTGGCAGCTCTTCTTTATTGCTTGTTGTTTTGTCGTTGTCAGTATCGTCGCCTTATACAGCGCCCAGCAAAGTGGACAATATAATGAAAACTTTGTCCTTAAACAATTGCTGTGGTATGGACTGGGAGCTGTCGTTATCGGCTTCATGCTCCTCGCTGACCCGGAGGATTTCAAGAACATCAGCTGGTATTTATACGCATTCGGCGTGCTCCTGCTGTTTCTTCTCGTTATTGCTCCTCCATCAATCGCACCCGTGATCAAAGGACAAAAAAGCTGGTTTGTTCTTCCTGGTTTAGGATCGATGCAGCCGGCCGAGCTGATGAAGATCTTTACGATTCTTGCCCTCGGCAGAGTCGCCGTCAACCACAACCAAATACACCGTGTATCTACATTAAAAAGTGATGGTATTCTCCTGCTGAAGCTCGTTGCGACGACAGGTCTTCCATTACTGTTGATCATGCAGCAGCCCGATTTAGGGACAGGCCTTGTGTTCATCGCCATCTTGTCCGGATTTATTCTTATTTCCGGCATTCAATGGAAAATCATTCTTCCTATTTTCGGATCCATTGCTGCACTGGGAACGACGTTGATCTGGCTCGCTCTGCAGGCACCACAGATCTTGGACAAATACTTAGGAGTAAAATCATACCAGTTGGGAAGGATTTATTCCTGGTTCCAACCTACGAAATACGAAGATTCAACCGGTTACCAGCTCGTCAAAGCGATGAGGGCAATCGGTTCCGGTCAGTTGTATGGAAAGGGATTTGGAGAACGGGAAGTATATCTGCCGGAATCACAGACGGATTTCATTTTCAGTATTATTGCAGAAGAATACGGTTTTCTCGGTTCTTGTATCGTCATCATTCTGTTCTTTTTCCTGATCTATAGATTCACGACGATTGCGTTCCGCGCCAACAGCAACTATAGTTCCTACGTCATGGTCGGTATCATTGCTATGATTGCCTTTCACGTATTCCAAAACATCGGAATGAGCGTGCAGCTCCTGCCGATTACGGGTATCCCGCTTCCATTCATCAGTTATGGAGGTAGTGCCCTGCTTGGGAATCTGATTGCACTAGGTGTTGCATTTTCTATATCGTACCACCATCGAACCTATATGTTTGGAGATTAAAAAAAGCTTCGGAAGCAAATGCTTCCGAAGCTTTTTGTTTTATTCTACTGTTACACTCTTCGCAAGGTTACGCGGTTTATCAACGTCACAATCACGGTGTAAAGCAGCATAGTAAGAAATCAGCTGCATCGGGATTACAGACACAAGTGGTGTCAGTAATTCGTGGACATGCGGGATGACGAATGCATCGCCGGATTTATCCAAGCCCTTCATACTGATAATCATGCTGTTAGCCCCACGTGCTTCTACTTCCTGAACGTTACCACGGATGGAAAGGTTCACGTTCTCCTGGGTAGCCAATGCGATAACCGGTGTACCTTCTTCAATTAAAGCAATGGTACCGTGCTTCAACTCTCCACCTGCAAAACCTTCCGCCTGGATGTAAGAAATCTCTTTCAATTTCAAGGACCCTTCCAAGCCTACGTGGTAATCCAAACCACGGCCGATGAAGAAACAGTTACGCGTTGTCGCAAGGTAATCACGAGCTAATTCTTCCATCTTCTCTTTCTGCTCTGTCAATGCCTCCATTGTGTTAGCTACGATACCAAGCTCCTGCATCGGATCGAAATCAAGCTTCAATCCTTTCGCACGGGCAGTATCCACGGCAAGGATAGCAAGGACAGCCATTTGTGCCGTATATGCTTTCGTTGATGCAACGGCAATCTCAGGACCTGCATGTAAGTGCAGGGTATAATCCGCTTCACGGGAAAGGGTGGATCCAGGGACGTTTGTAACCGTCAACGCCGGATGACCAAGTTTCTTCGTTTGGACAAGGACAGAACGACTGTCTGCTGTTTCTCCAGATTGAGAAATGAAAATGAACAACGGTTTTTCTGATAGAAGCGGCATGTTATAGGAGAATTCACTCGCTACATGTACCTCTACCGGAATGTTGGCCAATTTCTCGATGAATTCTTTTCCAAGGAGACCGGCATGATAGCTGGTACCCGCAGCAATGATATAAATGCGGTCACATGCTTTCATTGCCCCGCGGATTTCCGGATCCAATTTGATTTCATCATTTTCGTTCTGGTATTCCTGGATGATTTTACGGATTACGAAAGGCTGCTCATCGATCTCTTTCAACATGAAGTGAGGATAAGTACCTTTTTCGATGTCTGTAGCATCCAATTCTGCTGTAAATGATTCACGGGAAACAGTAGAGCCGTCAAGCTTCTGGATTTCTACACCGCCGCGGTGAAGAATAACTGTTTCTTTATCCATCAATTCCATGAATTCATTCGTCACATGCAAAGCAGCCATGGAGTCACTGGCTACGACATTGAAGCCTTCACCAAGACCGACTAGAAGCGGGCTCTTGTTCTTCGCTACGTAAATGGTATCTTCATTCTCACGATCGATCATCGCTACTGCATAAGAACCTGTGAGCAGTTCAACCGCTTTACGGAAAGCAGCTGCTACGTCTTTCATGTCGTTATACAGCACTTCGATCAATTGTACGATGATTTCAGTATCGGTCTCACTCTTCAACTCAACATCCGTCAAGTATTCATCGCGGACTTCCACATAGTTCTCGATGACACCGTTGTGTACGATAGTAAAACGGCCGGAAGTACTTTGGTGAGGGTGTGCGTTCTCTACGCTTGGCGCACCGTGTGTCGCCCAACGCGTATGCCCGATCCCCATTGTCGCCTTCACATCTCCGTCGACTGCTTCTCTCAACGCAGCGATACGGCCTTTCACCTTCGTCACTTCCACACCATCATTATTTAAAGTAGCGATACCAGCAGAGTCATATCCGCGGTACTCAAGCTTCTCAAGACCAGTCAAAAGAATTTCCTTCGTATCTTCTTGTCCAATATATCCTACAATTCCACACATAATTGTTATCCTCCTATAAAAAGAAGAAGGGCAACGAATATGCCGTCTATAATCCAAGGGGCGATTCGCTGCCCCTCTCCCGATCATTGTTTTTTTATGATGTACTTGGTTCCCATGTGTTGTTCGAAGAGTCACCTCTACGGTTTACACGGAAACAGACGGTCGAAGTACGCAACCGGGAGGCATCCGCCGAAACATCGATGAACCTCCACCTCGTCAACTGTGTTTGCTTCGTTCGTCCTACACAGTCCTGGCGCTTTATTGTGATTCTCAACCTGACAATCCTCCTTATCTATCTCTAAATTCGGACGTCCAGGAATTGGGTATTCCCCTACTTTTTTTCAAAATTCAAGGACTTCGTTCATTTTACCTGAGAGAACATCAATTGGTCAATATAATTATTAGACCGTTACAGAAATGTAAGTTCTCTGTAATAACATATGCGCAGGCTCCACCATTGTGAAACCTGCGCATCATTCATCTTACTCTTCCATTCCAAGTTCTTCTTGAACGACTTGGACTACTCTGTCTACATATGTTTCACATTGTTCTTCCGTCGGTGCCTCAACCATGATCCGGACAAGTGGTTCCGTACCGGAAGGCCTTACAAGTACGCGGCCGCTGCCGCCCATCTCTTCTTCTACAGCTTGAATAGCGTCTTGAATACGCGGATGGGTCTGAACACGGTTCTTGTCGATAACTCGTACGTTTTTCAATACTTGCGGGAACTGTTCCATTTCACCAGCAAGCTCAGAAAGAGGCTTGCCTGTTTCTTTCATGACGTTGACCAATTGAAGTGCAGAAAGCATTCCGTCACCGGTAGTTATATGATCAAGGAAGATGATATGACCGGATTGTTCACCTCCAAGGTTATAGCCGCCGCGACGCATCTCCTCCATGACATAACGGTCGCCTACTGCCGTCTTGTCACTCTTCATACCATTTGCTTCTACAGCTTTGTAGAAACCAAGGTTACTCATGACCGTGGATACGACAGTGGAATGGTTAAGCGTTCCATTTCCATTCATATGTTTAGCACATATGTACATGATACGGTCGCCATCTACGATATTCCCTTTCTCATCGACTGCAATCAAACGGTCACCGTCTCCATCGAAAGCCAGTCCCACATCCGCTTTCTTTTCTTTGACCAGGTCCTGAAGCAGTTCCGGATGAGTCGATCCGACACCTTCGTTAATGTTCAGACCGTCCGGGGACGAACCGATGGACGTGATGTCTGCTTCCAAGTCCGCGAACAAGTGGGACGCAAGCGAAGACGTAGCTCCGTGAGCGCAATCCAGCGCAATGTGAAGACCATCAAAATCATAGTCCACCGTCTGTTTCAAATGCTGCAAATATTTCTGTCCACCTTCAAAGTAATCATTGATTTGTCCAAGGTCTGCACCAGAAGGACGTGGGAGGTTGTCCTCTTCCGCATCTATCAATGCTTCAATTTCTTTCTCCTGTTCATCCGTCAGCTTGAAGCCGTCCGGACCGAAGAACTTGATTCCGTTATCCTGTACAGGGTTGTGAGAAGCAGAAATCATGATTCCCGCTTCCGCTTGAAGTGCCCTCGTCAAGTAAGCGACACCTGGTGTAGAAATGACACCGAGACGCATGACTTCCGCTCCAATGGAGAGTAAACCTGCCGCAAGCGCCCCTTCCAGCATTTCTCCTGAAATCCTTGTATCACGGCCGATCAACACTTTCGGCCTCTCCGCACCTTTCGTCACTACATATCCACCGTAACGCCCCAATTTAAAAGCCAGCTCAGGCGTCAACTCTTTGTTGGCGACGCCGCGGACGCCGTCCGTACCAAAATATTTACCCATTTCAAGACCCCTCTTTCTATTCTTACCGATTCTTTATTTTCTACGAATTATTTTTCTTTTACTCATGCTTTCAGAGCTTCAGTCGCCCGAGTCTGTTGAAGTATCCACATCCACCTGAACTTCCAGATTCCCGGGGCTGACCTCTGTCACCCCTTCAGGTACCGGGATTTCTACTTCAACAGTATCGTCCTCTGTAATATCAGACACATCCACTGGAATGTCCGGCAGTTCTTCCATGCTGTCCAACGCCTCTTTTGAACCGGAAACGGTAACGGTCTCTGTCTCTGTCGTAACAGAATTAACCACGACACCATCCGGCGCTTCGCCCTCTGGAACGACATTCACACCGACCTCTTTCTGCCGTTTTGCAATCGGCACGGTCACATTAACTGTCGTCGGTTCGACAAGGACATTCAATTCATTTCCTTGGTTGTCATACACTTTAACAGGAGCTTCCTGATTTTCAATAGTCTCAGAAGCGTCTCCCACGTCTATAATTGCTTTAACGGAAGCGACTCTTTCCATGACGGAAGAGGCACCGGTAATGGAGACAGCAGCAGGATCGACTTCCGCTTCTCCAATTTCCAAGCCCGGGTTCATCTCACGTTCATTAATGTAATCGACATTGACCTCATAATCTTCGGTAGCCTTCTCTTCAATGGTCACTTCTATCATCTTCGGATCCAGCGTTACAGCCAACTGATTTGAAATACCGGAATGTTGAAGAGAAACTTCATGCGTACCTGGACCAAGACCGTTTAAATCTGCAAAGACAGTGAAGTTCCTCTGTCTTTCGACGGGAGCAACTGCTCCTGCAGGACCTTCCACCCTAACAGAGACTTCCTGAGGCAGGCCGCTGACTACATACTCTTCACTATCAAACCGGATCTCCAGTGGTACGTCATCCATCACTTTCATATCCGACGATGTCTGATTAAAGAAAAGAGAATCAGAATCCATGTTACTTTCGACATTGACTGTCACCCAAAGCAGCACGGCCAGAATCAACGAAATAATCCGGATAAACCAGACACTTTTCAGCCAATTATCCATTCTTTTTCCCCCTCCAGTTCCAGCTTTTCACCGCGGGGGATGAATGATCCAATTCTGTTCGTAATATCTCTTCCAGTTTGACCTGATCGAGGTCACGGTGCAGTTCACCGTTTTTGGTGCAGGATATAGCCCCTGTTTCTTCCGATACGACGATTGTAAGTGCATCGGTCACTTCAGAGATTCCCATCGCCGCGCGGTGTCTCGTTCCAAGCTCTTTGGAGATGAATGGACTCTCCGACAATGGAAGATAACAGGCAGCGGCAACGATCTCATTGCTTTTAAGTATGACCGCTCCGTCATGAAGCGGAGTGTTAGGAATAAATATGTTGGTTAACAACTCGCTCGACAAGTGGCCGCCGACACGAATACCTGTCTCCACATAATCGTTCATCCCCGTGTCTCTTTCAATAGTAATCAAGGCACCAATTCTACGTTTTGCCATGTAATTACATGACTTGATAATCGCCTGCAGCGTCTTCTCCGCGTCTTCTTCTTCTGAATTATTCCGACTGAAGAAACTGCCGCGGCCGAGCTGCTCCAATGCTCTTCTCAATTCCGGCTGGAACAGTATGATTATAGCCAGGAATCCCCATGTAATTGCCTGCGACATCAACCATCTTAACGTGGTAAGCCCAAATAAATTACTCAGCAACCAGATTCCAAGGACAACGAAGATCCCTTTCAACAACTGAACAGCCTTCGTCCCCTGAATCAGCATGATTAATTTATATACAACAAACCAGACAAGGGCGATATCAACAGTAATCAGAAGGTAATCTAACACATCTAATCCCCCATCAAGCATGCCTACACTTCCTTTTATATAAGATAAAGCTTTTTAAATTTTTTCACGGTTCCCATTATATCACATAACTTTTTGCTAATATATAATCCCGTCGTGACCAGCGACTTTTCCACACCTATAAAAAACAGCATGACTGGTGTCATGCTGTCTCACTGCTCATCAGAATTAAATGAGAAAATATCTTCCACCGTTTCTTTCGTGTGGTACCAAACCCACTCATACACCTGATTGACTTCTGTGAGTTCTCCAGAGTACGCACGCAGATTATTGGAATCCAACCCGGAATCAACTTTCCCTTTCGGATTTCCCTCGAGAATGTCTCCATTGATGATTGTTACATCACCGTTAATCTTTCCATCTATCTGCAGATCTCCATTTCGCACAACGAGGTCCCCGTCTACGGTTACTCCTTCTGGTACGATCACGGTTTGATCACGAATCTCCAAGTTCTCCTGCTTGGACACGGTTACTTGCTGATCCTGATTCCATGCCGTAAAGATCCCGCTGAACATCAGAAGGAAAAACACGGCAGCAGCCGTTAAAATAGGATGCTGCTGAAGTTTCCGCAAGTATCCTTTCCGCTTCTTCTCTTTTGGAAGGTTCGCCATGACATTCGCAGTAAACCTTGGAGGAGCAGAAACCGGTGTACTGTTCTGTATCAACGTCGTTGTCTTCTTCAATTCATGAAAGTGATGCTGACAAGCTTCGCAGCCCTGCAGATGGTCTCTCAGTCGTCGTTCATCTTCTTTATTTAATTCTCCATCCAGATACTGATGCATGAGTAGCACTGCTTCTTTATTACAACTCATTCCCTCTCAACTCCTTCACACATGTCGAAGCTTCTTACGTAACGCTTCTCTACCCCGATGGACCCTTGTCTTCACTGTTCCTACAGGAATATCCAATACTTCTGCAATTTCCTGGAGCGCCATCTCATCAAGATAACGCAGGACAATGACACTTCTATACTTCGGAGGCAGTGCAAGTATTTCTTTGTGGATGTAGGATTGAAGCTCCATAGTCTCCACCTCTTCTTCAGGCAGCGCCTGATCAGCGGCAAGCTGGGAGTACATATCCAGTCCATCCGTTCCCCTCACTTCGGCATCGAGATGGTAATCGGGTTTTTTCTTACGGATGCGGTCAATGGATAAGTTCGTAGCAATTCGATAGAGCCATGTCGAAAATTTACGGTTCTCATCAAATTTATGAATATTGGTGTAAGCACGTATGAATGCTTCCTGTGCCAAATCTTCCGCTTCATAAGAATTCCCTATCATCCTGAGACATATGTGATACACTTTGTTCTGGTAAAAAGATACGATATCTTCAAAAGCTGCCTGATCGCCCTTTTTCACCTGTTTTATTTTCTGTTTGATCATGGTTTCCATCTACTATACCTCCGCTGCATCTGCGGTCGATACCCTTTACGGATGACCTCGCCCTAAAGTTTCAAAAAAAAATACATTTTTTTGTCTAATATAAGTTTAACTTTTTTTACTATCGGTTATAAAGCTGTAAATGTAAAAAATTTAGGAGGACAAATAATGATAAAGCGTTTGACCGCTCTGACAGAGGAAATTGAAGCCTGCCGCCTGGAAATGACACGCCTTGCCCGTTCCCATCAATTAAGCTCTCCAGAGGTTGTGCGTGTCAGCGTGCAGCTCGATCATCTACTTAACGAGTATGAACTGCTCCATAATAAAAAACAGCAGCCAGCCTTAAAGAAGGCCAGCTACTGTTAAGGATAATGTATGTTACTTTAAGCTTTCACCAAATAGAGATCCCATCAACCCTACCGCTACGCTAGCGGTTTTATTTTTTTCATCTAAAATTGGGTTGACCTCCACAAACTCTGCAGACGTAATCATACTCGATTGATGCAGCATTTCCATAGCTAAGTGGCTCTCCCTGTAGCTCAACCCACCGATAACCGGAGTACCTACACCTGGTGCATCATTTGGGTCCAATCCATCCAAATCCAAACTCAAATGGACACCATCCGTATGATCCTGCAGGTATTCTATTGTTTCTTCCATCACTTTTGTCATGCCCATTCGATCCACTTCGTGCATCGTGTACACCTTGATTCCTTTTTCTTTAATTAATACACGCTCTCCTTCATCAAGGGAACGAGCTCCGATGATAACGATGTTTTCCGGCTTGATCTTAGGCTCATACCCGTGGATACCTGTCAGCTTTTCATGACCGATACCAAGACTCACTGCCAGCGGCATACCGTGAATATTTCCGGATGGGGAACTATCCGCTGTATTAAGGTCACCGTGTGCATCGTACCAGATGACACCAAGGTTCTCATAATGCTTTGCCACGCCCGCCAGTGTGCCCATCGCTATACTATGATCGCCACCCAGCACGAGTGGGAAGCGCTCCCCTTTAATTACCTCATCTACTTCCGAAGCCAAACGCTTACTTCCTTCTGTAATTTCATCCAAGTTTCTCAAGTTATCCTGTTTTACTTCTTGTTTATATGTCGGACGAGGAATCTCGATGTCCCCGAGATCTTTAATATCGTAGTTTAATTTCTCCAGCCGTTCAATCATTCCTGCGTATCGGATGGCGCTGGGTCCCATATCCACACCTCTGCGCATTTGACCAAGATCCATCGGAACACCAATAACTGAAAGTTGTTTATTCATCAAAGCTCCTCCTTTATACTCTATACCAATTGTATCCGTTTTTACAGCAATGACTCAACCAGACATCATTATGTATATATATACGCATATACCGGGTAATCAGGGGTTCCTTCTGCATGTTTACAAGTCTATCCAAGAAAAGAGGTATCCCGTTTCTCCACACAAAAAAACCTGACAATCACCTGTCAGGTTATGTATGAAATATCACGTTAGTTTATTATTTAAATGGTGGAGCCTAGCGGGATCGAACCGCTGACCTCCTGCGTGCAAAGCAGGCGCTCTCCCAGCTGAGCTAAGGCCCCTTTAATATGGAGCGGGAGACGGGATTCGAACCCGCGACCCCCACCTTGGCAAGGTGGTGTTCTACCACTGAACTACTCCCGCAAATAAGAATGAGCCATGAAGGATTCGAACCTTCGACCCTCTGATTAAAAGTCAGATGCTCTACCAGCTGAGCTAATGGCTCATGATGTCAAAATGTGTGCTTACAATTAGTAGAGGATCTTACTATACGAAAGACACTAATTGAAAATGGCTGGGCCAGCTGGATTCGAACCAGCGCATGACGGTACCAAAAACCGTTGCCTTACCGCTTGGCTATGGCCCAATGAGTATAGAAATAGTATAAACGTTCTTCTTCATCTTATACATCATGTCTATTTAATTTCATAAAAATAAGCTGACAAATAGCTATCAGCAACTATCACACAGAAATAAAATGGTGGAGGGAGTAGGACTCGAACCTACGAACCCGATGGGAGCGGATTTACAGTCCGCCGCGTTTGGCCAACTTCGCTATCCCTCCACTAAATATTAAGTGGTGCCGGCCAGAGGACTTGAACCCCCAACCTACTGATTACAAATCAGTTGCTCTGCCAGTTGAGCTAGGCCGGCGATATAAAGTTAATGGTGGAGGATGCAGGGTTCGAACCTGCGACCCCTTGCTTGTAAGGCAAGTGCTCTCCCAGCTGAGCTAATCCTCCGAGTGGTGACCCGTACGGGATTCGAACCCGTGTTACCGCCGTGAAAGGGCGGTGTCTTAACCGCTTGACCAACGGGCCATTAAAACATTCTACAGAGCTTCCAGCCGGATTTGAACCGGCGACCCCTTCCTTACCATGGAAGTGCTCTACCACTGAGCTATGGAAGCAAGTGGCTCCAACGGTAGGATTCGAACCTACGACCGATCGGTTAACAGCCGATTGCTCTACCACTGAGCTACGTTGGAATAATTGAAAAACTTTTTCAAATAAAGCAATAAGGAAAGAGAATTGATGTGGCAGCGTCCTACTCTCACGGGGATCTACCCGACTACCATCGGCGCTGAAGAGCTTAACTGCTGTGTTCGGCATGGGAACAGGTGTGACCTCTTCGCCTTCACCACCACATCAATATTCTATTGAGGTAAACCCTCAAAACTGGATAAGGAAACATCTTTATCGAAAGAAACGTTTTTCACGCGATCTATGATCAGATAGATAAGTCATCGATCCATTAGTATCCGTCAGCTCCACGTGTCACCACGCTTCCACCTCGGACCTATCAACCTCATCGTCTCTGAGGGATCTTATTTGCTCGAAGGCAAAGGGAAATCTCATCTCAAGGGGGGCTTCATGCTTAGATGCTTTCAGCACTTATCCCGACCACACGTAGCTACCCAGCTATGCTCCTGGCGGAACAACTGGTACACCAGCGGTGTGTCCATCCCGGTCCTCTCGTACTAAGGACAGCTCCTTTCAAATTTCCAACGCCCACGACGGATAGGGACCGAACTGTCTCACGACGTTCTGAACCCAGCTCGCGTACCGCTTTAATGGGCGAACAGCCCAACCCTTGGGACCGACTACAGCCCCAGGATGCGATGAGCCGACATCGAGGTGCCAAACCTCCCCGTCGATGTGGACTCTTGGGGGAGATAAGCCTGTTATCCCCGGGGTAGCTTTTATCCGTTGAGCGACGGCCCTTCCATGCGGTACCGCCGGATCACTAAGCCCGACTTTCGTCCCTGCTCGACTTGTAGGTCTCGCAGTCAAGCTCCCTTGTGCCTTTACACTCTGCGAATGATTTCCAACCATTCTGAGGGAACCTTTGGGCGCCTCCGTTACTCTTTGGGAGGCGACCGCCCCAGTCAAACTGCCCACCTGACACTGTCTCCGGACCGGATCACGGTCCTGGGTTAGAATGTCCGTACAGCCAGGGTAGTATCCCACCAGCGCCTCCACCGAAGCTAGCGCTCCGGCTTCTAAGGCTCCTACCTATCCTGTACAAGCTGTACCAACATTCAATATCAGGCTACAGTAAAGCTCCACGGGGTCTTTCCGTCCTGTCGCGGGTAATGTGCATCTTCACACATAGTATAATTTCACCGGGTCTCTCGTTGAGACAGTGCCCAAGTCGTTGCACCTTTCGTGCGGGTCGGAACTTACCCGACAAGGAATTTCGCTACCTTAGGACCGTTATAGTTACGGCCGCCGTTTACTGGGGCTTCGGTTCAACGCTTCGCTTACGCTAACGCATCCCCTTAACCTTCCAGCACCGGGCAGGTGTCAGCCCCTATACTTCGCCTTACGGCTTCGCAGAGACCTGTGTTTTTGGTAAACAGTCGCTTGGGCCTTTTCACTGCGGCTCCTCGGCAGAGGAGCACCCCTTCTCCCGAAGTTACGGGGTCATTTTGCCGAGTTCCTTAACGAGAGTTCTCCCGCTCACCTTAGGATCCTCTCCTCGCCTACCTGTGTCGGTTTGCGGTACGGGCACCTCTTTCCTCACTAGAGGATTTTCTTGGCAGTGTGAACTCAGGAGCTTCGGTACTATAGTTCCCTCCCCATCACAGCTTGACGTTATGCCGGACGGATTTGCCTATCCGACCGTCTCACTGCTTGGACGTGCACATCCAATGGCACGCTCTCCTTATCCTCCTGCGTCCCCCCGTCGTTCAAACGGAAAGGAGGTGGTACAGGAATATCAACCTGTTGTCCATCGCCTACGCCTTTCGGCCTCGGCTTAGGTCCCGACTAACCCTGAGAGGACGAGCCTTCCTCAGGAAACCTTAGGCATTCGGTGAAAGAGATTCTCACTCTTTTTTCGCTACTCATACCGGCATTCTCACTTCTAAGCGCTCCACCAGTCCTTACGGTCTGACTTCACGGCCCTTAGAACGCTCTCCTACCATTGATCCTACGATCAATCCGCAGCTTCGGTGGTGTGTTTAGCCCCGGTACATTTTCGGCGCAGAGTCACTCGACCAGTGAGCTATTACGCACTCTTTAAATGATGGCTGCTTCTAAGCCAACATCCTGGTTGTCTAAGCAACTCCACATCCTTTTCCACTTAACACACACTTTGGGACCTTAGCTGGCGGTCTGGGCTGTTTCCCTCTCGACTATGAACCTTATCACCCACAGTCTGACTCCCAGAACAAAGTCTATGGCATTCGGAGTTTGACTGAATTCGGTAACCCGATAGGGGCCCCTCGTCCAATCAGTGCTCTACCTCCATGACTTTCTATTCTGAGGCTAGCCCTAAAGCTATTTCGGAGAGAACCAGCTATCTCCGTGTTCGATTGGCATTTCACCCCTACCCACACCTCATCCCCGCAATTTTCAACTTGCGTGGGTTCGGGCCTCCAGTCAGTGTTACCTGACCTTCACCCTGGACATGGGTAGATCACACGGTTTCGGGTCTACGACCGCATACTCACTCGCCCTATTCAGACTCGCTTTCGCTGCGGCTCCGCTTCTGCTGCTTAACCTTGCATACGGTCGTAACTCGCCGGTTCATTCTACAAAAGGCACGCCATCACCCATTAACGGGCTCTGACTACTTGTAGGCACACGGTTTCAGGATCTCTTTCACTCCCCTTCCGGGGTGCTTTTCACCTTTCCCTCACGGTACTGGTTCACTATCGGTCACTAGGGAGTATTTAGCCTTGGGAGATGGTCCTCCCGGATTCCGACGGAATTTCACGTGTTCCGCCGTACTCAGGATACACTCCGGAGGGAGAAAGGTTTCGACTACAGGGCTGTTACCTGCTCTGGCTGATCGTTCCAGATCGATTCATCTACCTTCCTCCTTGGTAACTCCAAAGGAGTGTCCTACAACCCCAAGAGGCAAGCCTCTTGGTTTGGGCTGATTCCGTTTCGCTCGCCGCTACTTGGGAAATCGCATTTGCTTTCTCTTCCTCCGGGTACTTAGATGTTTCAGTTCCCCGGGTCTGCCTTCTTATACCTATGTATTCAGCATAAGATCCTGCTCCATTACGAACAGTGGGTTTCCCCATTCGGAAATCTCCGGGTCAAAGCCTACTTACGGCTCGCCGGAGCATATCGGTGTTAGTCCCGTCCTTCATCGGCTCCTAGTACCAAGGCATCCACCGTGCGCCCTTATTCACTTAACTATCGTCGTGAAAAGACGTTTGTTTAAAACTTTCGATGTTTGATGTCTTGTCATCAATCGTTTCATCGTTAGATGATACGATGATTCCTTATCCAGTTTTCAAGGTTCACGTAGTTCAGAGAAATCTTTCGATCTCTCAAAACTGAACAACCAACCAAGTACGCTTCCGTTCTAAATCCTTAGAAAGGAGGTGATCCAGCCGCACCTTCCGATACGGCTACCTTGTTACGACTTCACCCCAATCATTGGTCCCACCTTCGGCGGCTGGCTCCAAAAGGTTACCTCACCGACTTCGGGTGTTACCAACTCTCGTGGTGTGACGGGCGGTGTGTACAAGGCCCGGGAACGTATTCACCGCGGCATGCTGATCCGCGATTACTAGCGATTCCGGCTTCATGCAGGCGAGTTGCAGCCTGCAATCCGAACTGAGAATGGTTTTATGGGATTTGCTACACCTCGCGGCTTCGCTGCCCTTTGTACCATCCATTGTAGCACGTGTGTAGCCCAGGTCATAAGGGGCATGATGATTTGACGTCATCCCCGCCTTCCTCCGGTTTGTCACCGGCAGTCACCTTAGAGTGCCCAACTGAATGCTGGCAACTAAGATCAGGGGTTGCGCTCGTTGCGGGACTTAACCCAACATCTCACGACACGAGCTGACGACAACCATGCACCACCTGTCACTTGGTCCCCGAAGGGAAATCCCTATCTCTAGGGAGGTCCAAGGATGTCAAGACCTGGTAAGGTTCTTCGCGTTGCTTCGAATTAAACCACATGCTCCACCGCTTGTGCGGGCCCCCGTCAATTCCTTTGAGTTTCAGCCTTGCGGCCGTACTCCCCAGGCGGAGTGCTTAATGCGTTAACTTCAGCACTAAGGGGTGGAAGCCCCCTAACACCTAGCACTCATCGTTTACGGCGTGGACTACCAGGGTATCTAATCCTGTTTGCTACCCACGCTTTCGCACCTCAGCGTCAGAAACAGACCAGAGAGTCGCCTTCGCCACTGGTGTTCCTCCACATATCTACGCATTTCACCGCTACACGTGGAATTCCACTCTCCTCTTCTGTCCTCAAGTTCCCCAGTTTCCAATGACCCTCCACGGTTGAGCCGTGGGCTTTCACATCAGACTTAAGGAACCGCCTGCGCGCGCTTTACGCCCAATAATTCCGGACAACGCTTGCCCCCTACGTATTACCGCGGCTGCTGGCACGTAGTTAGCCGGGGCTTCCTCGTTAGGTACCGTCAAGGTACCGCTCTATTCGCACGGTACTTGTTCTTCCCTAACAACAGAACTTTACGATCCGAAGACCTTCATCGTTCACGCGGCGTTGCTCCGTCAGACTTTCGTCCATTGCGGAAGATTCCCTACTGCTGCCTCCCGTAGGAGTCTGGGCCGTGTCTCAGTCCCAGTGTGGCCGATCACCCTCTCAGGTCGGCTACGCATCGTCGCCTTGGTGAGCCGTTACCTCACCAACTAGCTAATGCGCCGCGGGCCCATCTGTAAGTGATAGCGAGAAGCCATCTTTCAACTTTCCTTCATGCGAAAGAAAGTATTACCCGGTATTAGCCCCGGTTTCCCGGAGTTATCCCGATCTTACAGGCAGGTTGCCCACGTGTTACTCACCCGTCCGCCGCTCGTTCCACGAGCGTCACCCCGAAGGGATCAGCTCGCTTCCCGCGCTCGACTTGCATGTATTAGGCACGCCGCCAGCGTTCGTCCTGAGCCAGGATCAAACTCTCCATAAAAGTGTTTGACTTGCTCATTTTGCACACCGAATGTGCTTGTTTGAATTCCCTCTATATAATAGAAAGAATGTTTGACGTACTGGTTGGTTCGTTCAGTTTTCAAAGATCGAATTACGTTGTCTGCTCTGTTCGGAGCGACTTTATTATCTTATCATCGAATGTTGTTTGTGTCAACAACTTTTTCAATGTTTTGTTTGATGTCGTTTTGGCGACAAGTAATAATTTATCATGCCTGCCTTGTTTCGTCAACAACTTTTTTCAATGTTTTTAAAATTGATTTTTCGTTGTTGTTTTCCCGACAACGTTTAATAATATAGCACATAATTCAAAAGGATGGCAATAGCTTTTTTGAAATTTCATCAAAAAACTGTAATGATCGCACGAAATAAGAAAAGCCCTTTAATAGAAGGGCTCTTAGACTAGTTGTGTTTTTTCTTCCTGGGCATATATTGCATACATTCCTGTCTTGTGGCAAACCGACGAAAGATTTGAAACAGAACTTCATACCGGTCCTCCATCGCTCTCTTAAGTCCTTGATCAATACGGTGATCGCCAAGATCGAATATGATCTCATCCATTTCCCGCTTCAATAAATATTCAATCTCCCGTTTCTCTTGTTCATCAATCATTAGACCGTGCATGCAGAAACCTCCCTATTAGCAACTCTCTTTATTTTTACCCCTTTTTCATTACTTTTAGCATAGGTTGTCCTTTTTTTCATATGTATAGAACATATTGGAAGGAAGGAGATACCTGCAATGAGCTTCTACACATGGAAAGCAGAACGTCTCAAACGTTATGGAATCGTTGTTGTCCTTGCTCTGTTCTGCGCCCTTCTGCTTTGGGTCGGGCAGTGGAGCCAACTTGCTGTGTTTTCCAACAAAGGGGAGGCACGAGCCTTAACTCAAGGGAGTGAAGAACAGTCCCATGTTGCTTTGACTTTCAACATCAGCTGGGGTACGGATAAAGTGCACGACATACTGGAACAATTGAAGGCGCACGAGGTACAGGCCACCTTCTTCTTAAGTGGAGAATGGGCGGAAAGGCATCCCGACATCGTTGCAGAAATCCAAGAAGGAAACCACGAAATCGGAATGATGGGCTACACCTATCAGAGTTACGTGGAAAAGGAACCTGAACAAGTAACATCCGATCTCCAACAAGCAGATGCGGTATTTGAAAAGCTTGGTTTGGGCGAAGTAAAATGGATCCGTCCCCCGCACGGCCACATAGATAAAGAAGTTCTATCTTTAATTGAGAAATCGGGAATGCAGGCCGTTCAATGGAGTCTAAACCCAAGGGATTGGGAGAACCCGGGAACGAACGCAATCATTGATCAAGTTCTAAAGGAAAGTTCTAAAGGAGATATTATCCTTCTGCACGCTTCCGATTCCGTCAAACAGACACCGAAAGCGCTGGAAGTAATACTTCCGGGGTTAAAGCAAAAGGGCCTTAAATTTGTAAGTATCACCGAAATGGTCAGCGGCGGAGAATCAGAAACGACTCAGGTGGAATAAAAGAAGGCCGCTGGATGAACAGCGGCCCTCTTTCATTAAGACATATTCTCATCCGTGCTGCGTGTTAAACGGTGCAACAGCAGAAGTTGATAGGCATTACAGACGAATAGCGGAAAAATCATAAGCCATATATAATCCTTCCCCCCTGCATTTAATGCCGGCACCCATTCAATGGAGGTCACGACTACCATAAAGAACAAACCAGGTATGAAAGCCGTACGGTTTGTCTCTTTTGCTTTAATATACGCAATAATTGCTCCGGCAGTAAATAACCCTGCAGCCGTTCCTATGTAAAACCAAATCGAATCACCTGAATCCGACCCCTGGTAGCGGAAATATACCAGGTCAAATAATGTAAACGCAATCAAAAATACTTGCGCCGGAACCCATAAACTACGGAAGAAGCCTTTACCGAATTGGTTGACCGTCAAGTATGCAAAGAAGCCCATTTGACTGATAACACTGAATATAAACCCGAGTCCACTGAAAAACAACAGCAAACCGAACAACTCAAACAGCTGAAAAGGCTGAAGTACCTCTGCATAAGATTCCCTCTTGATCAAGAAGCTAAGGAGAAGCGTTAACCCTCCACCAATCATTAAAGTCGTAAAAAATAACCGGACCCACTTGCGACTATTCACTAAATGATCCCCCTATATCAAGTCATTTCCAAATTCATTTTATCATGAAAAACCTCCATTTTTGCCCAGCCGCATAAAAATAGTCGAAAAGTAAATAGTAAACACAAGGAGAACTTATGAAAGGGGACATTCCTTATGTCCAGACTCCGCATTTTGTGTACCGTCCTGCTTCTCTCTGTTCTGGCCGCTTGCAGCGGTGCTTCCGGAGCGAGCGAACAGGCGGATTATGACACAACCAAGAAAATGATGGTTGATATATTGAAGTCTGATGACGGTAAAAAAGCGATGCAGGAAGTACTTTCTGATGAAAAGATGCAGCAGTCTATGGCACTCGATTCGGAGGTTGTATCGAAAGCTGTTCAACAGACACTTGTTTCAGAAGAAGGAAAAGCCTTCTGGAGCAAATTGTTTTCCGACCCTAAATTCGTTCAGGAATTCAGCAAAGTCCTTGAAGAACAGCAGAAGGATTTAATGAAAGGTCTCATGAAGGACCCGGAATACCAAAAGCTGATGATCGAGCTTTATAAGAACCCTGAAATGATGGATCAAATGGTTACCGTCATGGAAGGACAGAAATTCCGTGAGCATTTGCAGAAAACAATAGAGGAAACCATCAACAGTCCGGTTTTCCAAGCGAAAATGAGCGATACGCTGTTGAAAGCTGCTGAGAAGATGAAGAGCGAAGAATCGGCCGGGTCTTCCGGATCCGGGTCTTCAGGTCAGGAGCAAAGCGGTCAAACCGAAGGCGAAAAGCAAAGTGAAGATAATTCGCAGTCCTCGTCTTAAC
Source organism: Bacillus sp. SB49 (assembly GCF_000469135.2). Taxonomy (NCBI): domain Bacteria; kingdom Bacillati; phylum Bacillota; class Bacilli; order Caryophanales; family Bacillaceae; genus Bacillus; species Bacillus sp. SB49. The sequence continues at coordinate 203,461 of NZ_CP048117.1, read as the reverse complement.
GCAGTAAAAACCACACGACCTAACAGGTCGTGTGGTTTTTCTGTTAATACTTATCGATTACTTTAGCAGCCATATTCCGATAAATCATACCGATTGGATGATCTGTTTGGTACACAGAAGGTGCAAATACATCTTCTTCTTCGTACGGCTGTTGAAGTGGTATGTGGCCAAGAACAGCTGTTTGCAGCGTTTCTGCCAGCTTAACCCCGCCTCCACGTCCGAAGACGAATTCTTTATTTCCGGTTTCTTTGCTTTCAAAGTACGCCATATTCTCGACGACTCCTAATATTTCATGCTCTGTCTTCAATGCCATCTGCCCTGCACGAGCAGCAACGAAAGCTGCAGTCGGGTGCGGTGTCGTTACAATAATCTCCTTAGAGGAAGGAAGCAGCGCGTGTACATCAAGCGCAACATCCCCGGTTCCAGGCGGAAGATCGAGAAGCAAGTAATCCAGATCGCCCCACTCCACCTCTTTAAAGAAGCTTGTAAGCATTTTACCAAGCATCGGACCACGCCAGATGATCGGAGAGTTATCTTCAACGAAGAATCCCATGGACACGACTTTGACGCCGAAGCGTTCAACCGGGATGATTTTTTCCCCGCGGACGACCGGGCGTTCTTCCACGCCCATCATATCAGGAACGCTGAAACCATATATATCAGCATCGATAATCCCGACTTTTTTCCCGAGACGAGCCAGTGCGACAGCGAGGTTGACAGTAACTGTCGATTTCCCGACGCCGCCTTTTCCGCTGGCAACGGAAATGAACTTCGTGTCCGCATCATTTCCCAATAGGGACTGCTCTTTTGCTTTTTCCGCTTCCGGCTGGAATCTGTTCAGTACCTCTTCCGGCAGCTGATCGAATCGGAGGCCGACAGTTGCCGCGCCTTCTTTCTTCAAAGCGTTGACGATCTGCTGCTGCAGCTCCATCTGTTCAGCGGTATTCGTCTTGCCGATTAACAGCTTGACGCTGACGTGGTTCTTTTCTTCTTTAATTTTTATTTCTTCGACTCCACCGGTTTCTTCCAGCGTTTTATGTAAAAACGGATCTTCGATTGAGTGAAGGACTTCGAGTACTTTTTCTTGAGTCAACAAACCGTTTCACCATCCCTTAAAAAATGTTTCCTGTTGTTAGTATAACATATGTGAAACGCTTTCTAAGGGATTTGCCTATATCAGTCAGGAGAAGGATATTCACGTTCCGTCACGAAGCGGAGCACACCTTGGTAGACAGATGCAGCCACCTTTCTCTGATAGTCTTCCGTCTTTAACAGTTCCCGCTCTTGTTCATTGGACAAGAAGCCCGCCTCTACCAGTGCCCCCGGTGCTTCTATGTGCTTTAAAATGTAAATGTTGGTTAACCCCATAGCTTCTCTCGTCGTATTACCGATATTCGAACGGATTTCGTCCTGAATAAATTTTGCTAATTGTTCACTCTCTGAAACGTCCGGATTATAGAAGGTTTGTGCACCTTTCCATTTGGGGGAAGGAATAGCATTCAAATGTAAGCTCAAATAAAAGTCCGCATCTTTATCCTTTACAAATTGTACCCGCTTCTTAATATCCTCCGCTTTCCTTCGCGATAAACTTCCGGCCGCTTCTGAGGATAAATCCTCATCATCATACCTTGTCAAATAGACGATGGCACCTGCTTGCTGCAGATAATCACGGACGTATTCCGCCAGCCGGAGGGTAATTTCTTTTTCCTGTGTCCCATCTGTCCCCTCTGCTCCTCCGTCCGGTCCCCCGTGGCCCGGATCAAGGACGACCACTTTGCCAGACAGTGGAGAAGACCAGACTGTCCAAGCATCCTTCGCTTCCTGCAGCGGATAGGAAACGGCACAGACAAGAATAACGATCCCTGCCAACCAAAAAAATGTCTTCATTCTTCGTATCATTGCGCTCTCACTCCCTTGTACTCCTCCCTACATCAACTATATGGGACGAGAACAGGGATTATGTAAAGGAAGCAAATAAAGACGGAGATACAGACTCCCACATAAATGTGCAGTACCACCTGAACCTCAAAATCCCTTTCCTCAATAAACAGCAAAAGGACCGCAGGAAGCGGCCCTTTTCATTTAAGGTTGCCCATCCGGATGGAAAAGCACCTTAATAAACGATTGATCACTGCTATTCTCAATGAGATGTTCAAATAAGAGCGGCCCTTCTTCGAGTGCGAGACGATGAGAGATAAGCGGTTTAACGTTCAACTGCCCTGTCTGCATATAGTGCAGGGTAGCATCCCATTCTTTCCCGGGAAAAGGACTGGAAATGGCGTTCCAGGATCCGATCACTTTCAGCTCATTCCGGACAATCTTTTCAAAATAAAACCGCTTCAGCTCTACATCGGCATAGGGAATTCCCATATAGAGAACCTCTCCTCCTTTTTTCGGAAGAGCAAGAACCTGTTCAGAAGTTATTGGAGAACCGGCACATTCTACAGCAAGATCGACACCTTGCCCGCCTGTCCAATCAGCTGTTTGTTCGTGAGCAACCGCGTTTCTTGAATGGACTACTTCATCCGCTCCTACACGTTTCGCAACGGTAAGCTTCTGATCATCAATATCAATCGCAATCACTTTAGCTGCTCCAAATATCTTCGCCCATTGTATTGCAAGCAGACCAATACTCCCACATCCTACGACAGCCACACTTGATCCGGGCTGAAGACTGGTTCTGTAGAAACCATGAGCCACAACAGATGAGGGTTCAATCATTGCAGCGGCATCATAATCGACTCCCTCAGGAAGGGGAAGGACATTAGAAGCAGGAAGTGTTACATATTCGGCATATGCTCCTGGATGCCGGGCCCCTATGAGAGTCAAATGCTCGCATTGGCTCAAGTCGCCCTTCAAACAGCTGACACATTCCCCACAGCAGAAAGTCGGACAAGCTGCCACACGGTCTCCGGGAACCATAGTATTGACATCACTGCCCACTTCCACTACTTCCCCTGCAAACTCATGACCGAACGTCATTCCTTCTACATAAGGACCCAGCTTCTTATATCTTGATATATCAGATCCGCATACGCCTACAGCCTTTACTTTAATGACGACGTGATCTTCCCTGTTCAATACTGGAGCAGGCCTCTCTTCATATCGGATATCCTGGGTTCCATAAAGATTCAAGGTTTTCATTGAAGTCACCTTTTTCATCTATAGATTTTCCGTTTTTTCTACGGATCTGGACGGCCGCTTCTTCCTTACTTGCCAAACAGCTGCCGCAACGATGAGCGTGTTAAAAATCATTTGATGCTCGAAGTAGACGTCGCCGACCGACCGCATCGGGCCCAGCATAAAATCCAGCCATGCATCGACCATTGCATCCCCCACCTTTCTTCCTTAATCAACCGGCGTCAGAAGAACCTTGATCGCTTCTCCTTTTTTTATCACATCATATGCTTGATCCCATTCCGTAATGGGGAATTCATGTGTCACCAATGACTGCGCGTTTACGCTGCCACTGTTCATCAACTCAAGGGAAGGTTCCCAATCCGCCGACTTCTGACTTCGGCTTCCTACGACACGAATCTCCTTCTGAATGATCTTCTCCAAATTAAATGGAATCTCAGGTTTCGCAAAAATTCCAATTTGTCCGTACTGCCCTTTTTTCTTCAGTAAATCCAATGCCATGTTCGCAGCCGGCACCGCTCCGGAGCATTCATATACGACGTCTGCACCATATCCACCGGTCAAATCTTCGACCAGTTCCTTCAAATTACTCTCCTGAATATTAATCGAGTAATCGATTCCCAGCTCCTGTGCTTTATCAAGCCTTATCTTATCGTGGGATAGTCCAGCTGCTATAACGACGGCCCCCCGGCTCTTTGCAACTTGGGCGGTGAACAACCCAATTGGCCCCGGACCGATCACGACCACAACATCCCCTTTGGTGATTTCCGTTTTTGCAACGGCATGATAGGTACAGGCGAGCGGTTCTGTCATCGCACCAGATCGAAAATCTACATGGTCGGGGAGATGGTGGACGCTTTCTTCCCTCGCAATTAAATACTTGGCAAATCCTCCATCCTGCTGTGTCCCCAGACCTTTTCGGTGATTGCAAAGATTGTAATCACCACTCCTGCAGTATTTGCATTCCCCACAGATATAGAAGGTGGTCTCTGACGTGACTCGATCACCCTCCTGAAATGATGTCACTCCATCACCGACATCAACGACGACCCCGGAAAATTCATGACCCAGTGTAACTGGAACGCCTACTTTATAGTGACCTTCATACGTGTGTATATCAGAACCGCATATTCCGGTATATTTCACTTCAATTTTCACTTGGCCAGGTCCAACCGACGGTTCCTGTTTATCCTGAACGAGCAGGTGGCCATGGCCCAGTTCTGTTTTCACAAGTGCTTTCACCTTTTATCCCTCCATTAATTGAAGACGCTGAATACTTTAAAGATGACCCAGTTCACCAGGTTTCCCCCTTGGTCAATGCTCGATATCTTTGCTGATCCTTCCGGCATGTCAAAATTAGAATTCACTGCCATTTCCGTGAATACCGGGGCCACATCGGTCGCCATATAAAGGGATAAAGCAATCATCACCGTACCGACGATGACGGAGTGGACGATATTCCCCTTGGCTGCACCGACAATGAAAGCAACGACAAACGGTATGGTAGCCAAGTCTCCGAAAGGAAGGAGCGCATTTCCCGGAAGGATGACTGCAAGCGCCACAGTGATCGGCACAAGAATAAGGGCTGTTGAAATGACTGCTGGATGCCCGAGTGCGACCGCAGCATCAAGGCCTATGTAAATCTCTCTGTCACCAAAGCGTTTGGACAGCCATTCCCGTGCAGATTCTGATACAGGCATAAGGCCTTCCATCAAGATTTTGACCATACGTGGCATAAGAACCATGACGGCCGCCATCGCCATGCCGATTTCGATGACATCCCCAACACTGTATCCAGCCAATATTCCGATTGCCGCCCCTAGAAAGAGTCCGATGAAAATCGATTCACCGAAGATTCCAAAACGCTTCTGAATCGTCTCCGGGTCGGCATTCCAATTCTTCACTACCGGCACTTTATTCAACAACTGTACCAGGAAAATTCCCGGCGCGTAGGAAATCGTACTGCCTGTAGCGACCGAAACACCGGGAAGGTCGAAAAATTTACTGACCATCGGAGCTGTCCAGTCTGCTACTTTCAAACAAACAACCTGGAAGATAACTGCGGCGATCAAGCCTTGCACGATGCTGCCGGAAATGGCATAGACCATGGCAGCCATGAATGTATAATGCCAGAAATTCCAAATATCCACGTTCATCGTTTTCGTCGTCTTCGTCACCAGCATGATGACATTAACGACAAGGCCGAGCGGAATGATAAACGCAGCTACGATGGAGGCCCACGCAATAGATGAAGAAGCCGGCCATCCTACATCAATGACGTTCAATTCCACTCCAAGCCGATCGACCATCCCCTGCGCTGCCGGCCCCAGGTTGTTAACAAGGAGATCGACGACGAGGAATATACCTACAAAAGCTACTCCTATCGTCAGTCCGGAACGGAACGCTTTTCCTGGCTTTTGTCCGAACAGTAAACCTAGTAAGAAGATGGCAACAGGAAGAATGACTGTTGCCCCCAAATCCAAAAATCCTTGTACGATGTCGACGAAACCCTGCATGTAAAGTCCTCCCTCGATTCTATCCACCGGCGAGCATGCCGGTTACTTCTGCAACTCCTGTAAAATTTCTTTCTTCGTCGCCTCTGTTCCAATTCCAGTCAGGAAGGAACGTGCATTAATTACCGGAAAAGGGTATTCTTTCTGAGTCATAGCTGTTGTGACAAGCAGATCTGCTGTATCGACATAGCCGCCTACTTCCGCAATTTTTATTTGAACCAGGTCTACGCTCAAATTGTTTTCCTTCGCCATTTCTTCAATGGCCCCGTTCACGACCGTCGATGTTGCAATCCCCGCTCCACATGCTACCAATACTTGTTTTTTCGCCATTATGATTTCTCTCCTTCTATAGCATCAAACGCAAGTTTCTGTTCCAATAAACGCCGGATGCCTGATTTGTTTTTTTCTTCCAGGATCAATCGTAAAATTTCTTCGTTTTGAAAAACTCCCATGAGCTGTTGAAGCAAAGAAAGCTGGGAGTGGGCTTCGTCCATAGCCAACAGAAAGACAATACGGACTGGGATCGTTTCCTCTCCATCCCCCATTACACCGAACTCCACTGCTTCTTTCAGTACTCCCACACTTATCGTCTTCCGGAGCACATGCTCCACATCGGTATGCGGAATAGCGACAGCGACTCCGGCAGTCGGTAACCCTGTTGCATATTCCTCTTCCCTTCGGATGATGGCGGGTGGAAAACTCTCCTTGACCAACTTTAAATCCACAAGGTTCCTACTCATTGCCTCGAGCACTTCTTCCTTGCATCCCGCATCCAGATCTAATAAAATGACTGATTCATTAAAATAAACATTACTCATCCTATTCACCACATTATCCATAAAATATTGTTCCGGACACTACACAGAATGACGCATGATCACTTCCTGTATATCTTTAGGTTTCCCCTCACGAATGAGGCGTTCCCGATCTTCCTCCTGCCCGGCTAAGCTCAATAACTGCATCAAACCGTTCATATGCTTCTTCTTATCCACCGCCGCGATCACGACCATCATATGAACGGTCTCCTCTGTATTAAACGAAACACCTGAACGGACGACCAACAAACTCATTCCGGTTCGTGCTACACCATCTTCAGGCGCTGCATGGGGAATAGCAACGTGCGGGGCGATGATGATGTATGGATCTCTCACCTGCTGCCGCATCGCCTCGACATAACTTTGTTTGATAAAGCCATGCCTGATCAACGGTTCGGATGCAATAGACAGTGCTTTCTCCCAAGAGTCCACATATTCCACTACTTGAATGTGATCGATCGGAAGGAAATCTTCCAGGTGAAGCGGAACGCTCTCCACCCTCTGCTTGATTACTGATTCCTCTTCTCGATGCACATAAACGCTCAACGTTTCCTTCAAAGCTTTCTCATCGTGGATCGTTGTGTGATTGCGGATAATATCCATCAAGTGATCCACACGGATATCATTCATCACATAACCTTGAACCTCCATCATGACCTGCTTTCTTAACCGCAGTCGATCGTCCTGATCAAGGTATGGTTTGCATTGAATGACTTTATCCTCTCCTTCTAGCGGTGAGGTAGAGAAAACAAGCGTGTAATCCAACTCACACCTCCAATACTCTCGGACCGACAAAGAGTCGAGGAAAACAAATTCAGGAAACAACTCCGACAATTGATTAAACAACAGTCGTGAGACGGACACGCCTTGAGGACAGACGACAACAGCTTTTACTTTCTCTTTCATGCTCTCTCCCTGCCGCGTCATCCAACCGCCGATTAACATCGTCATAAAAGACAATTCATTATCAGGAATGTCGGCCCCGATGTACCTCTCCAATGGACGCACAGAGCGTCTGACCAAATGGTGCACTTCTTTTAATTCTTCCGTAATCGAATCATGAATCACCTGCGTCTCTGTCAGTCCATACTTGATCCTGTAATAAGCAGGTCGGATGTGCTGGAACAGCTTATCCGATAAAAGGCTTCTATTATGAAAATGAACGCAGGCGCCCCGTTCAAAAAGACGGATCATTTGTTCTATAACCGGGGGCAGCGTCGTTAATGGATCTGTCGGTGCAAGCTCTTCGGATCGATACACATTGGTGGTTAAGAGATAGAGACTTAAGAGGAGACGCTCTTCATGGGTGATATGCTCTTTCAATATATCTCCGACCGCTCGATATTCTTCAGACCGGATGATGTCTTGATGGTTCCCGGATAAAGACTCAATGATATATCCGTCTTCCATTCTTCTAATGTTTAGTGCCAGCAAATAAGGTAGCGCTTCCATTTTTTCGTCTGTAAACTGAATGTTGAGCTTTTCTTCAAACGCATCAATGATATCCTTATATCTGCTCAAATCATCCGGTGACAACAAAGTCATGGCTTCCACTTTTCCTGAACCATTCAAGGCTATCCAGTCACTAACAACCTTATGGAGAACACGGCGAATCTGAATTTCCGGTCCTTCCAATACGTATCCAGACTTCCTCGAATAGTTAATGGTTATATGGTACCTGTCAAGGAATGACTGCGCCTGTTTCATATCACTCAAGATGGTATTCTTACTGAAGTCGAGTTCATAGGTGAAGTGATTCAACGACAGCTCCCTCCGAGTAAGGAGCATGAGAATAATCAAGGAAACGCGCTGCTCCTCAGACAAGACGACGGCATCCATTTCAGGTTTCTGATCCTTATTGACCTGCGCGAAAATCGAGTGGTCGATAATGAACTGTCCTTGTCTGGTACGCTCTATTTCAGGAAGGCGGTGTGATGCAAGCCAATCATTAATCTTATTGAAACTGTAGCCAAGCTGCCTTCTTGTCAGTTGGTATTTCTTTTCGAGCGTCGTACTGGTGACCCTGGGGTTGCCTACTATTTCTTGAAGAATCCTGTGACTTCTCTCATTGAGTTCCACCATCTATCCTCCCTCCACGATTTCATTGTAGCACCTGAAACAACCGCGTTGTATCCGCTTTCATCCCAAGATAGTGAGCTGTTCATGTACATCATAGGGATGAACACAATTGAGTTACGATGATTAATCCTAAAGCAAACGAACGTAAATACAGAAAGTTTGCAAACAAAAAAAAGCCATCCTTCCTCTTGGGAAAGATGGCTTTTGTACGTTCGTACGATTAACGCTTGGAGAATTGTGGAGCGCGACGTGCACCTTTAAGACCGTATTTCTTACGTTCTTTCATACGTGCGTCACGAGTCAATAGACCAGCGCGTTTAAGTGTTGTACGGTATTCAGGATCCGCTTGTAAAAGAGCACGAGCGATTCCGTGACGGATCGCACCAGCTTGTCCAGTGAATCCACCACCATGTACGTTTACGTGTACATCGTAGTTACCTTCTGTTTCCGTAACAGCTAGAGGCTGCTTCAGAATTACACGAAGTGTTTCGTATGGGAAAAAGTCTTCAGCATCACGTTTGTTTACTACTACACGACCAGTTCCTGGAACAAGGCGTACGCGAGCAGTGGAGCTCTTACGACGTCCAGTACCTGTATATTGTACTTGTGCCACTTTAGATTACCTCCTTTAATTATCCGCGAAGTTCATAAACTTCTGGTTTTTGTGCTTCATGCTTGTGCTCAGCTCCAGCGAAAACATGAAGTTTCTTGCCCATTTTACGTCCAAGACTTCCTTTAGGAAGCATACCTTTAACAGCAAGCTCAAGCATTTGCTCAGGGTATTTCGTACGCATTTCGTTAGCTGTACGGGACTTCAATCCACCTGGGTGGTTGGAGTGACGGTAGTAGATCTTATCGTTGATCTTGTTACCTGTAAGTTGGATTTCACCTGCGTTGATGATAATGACATGATCACCTGTATCAACGTGTGGTGTGTAAGTTGGTTTATGTTTACCGCGAAGGATCGCAGCAACTTCGCTCGCTAAACGGCCAAGTGTTTGCCCTGCAGCATCCACAACATACCATTTACGTTCAACGTTGTTTTCATTTGCCATGAAAGTTGTGCGCATATCTGTTTCCCTCCTGAATTGTTTAATTTCACATAGACTTCGTAACTACTTTATCATTTATCTCAAATACGATTAGATTTCCGGGGCTAACCGTGGTATAGAAATAAAATGCCATAGAATATAATATAACACCCTACAGCCAAATGTCAAGGGCGTGCACACCTGGAATCGTTGTTTTTTTAATAACTTTTATTGGTAAAAAACTTCCCAGAGAAATAACCCTTGTGGAGGAGCTGTTTTCCCGGCGGCAGCCCGATCCATTGCAGCAAGAATTCTTGGGATGGAAGCAGGCTCTCTCTCATGCCGCCCTACCTCCAAAAGTGTACCGACAAGAATCCGGACCATATTATAAAGGAAGCCGGAGCCTCGGAACAGGAACACGATCTCTGCCCCTTCTTTCCGGATGGATGCTTCATAAATCGTCCGGACTTTGTCGCCTTTAATATCTGTCTTCGGAGAACAAAAAGACGTAAAGTCATGTTCTCCCTCCAACAGCCGGCACGCCTCCTTCATCGCAGCCATATCAAGCTCTGCCTTCACGTGATACGTATGATGGCGCTTGAACAGCTGTCTGTCCCTGTCATTCCATACATAGTACCGGTATTCTTTCCCTACGGTCCCGTAACGGGCATGGAAATCCTCCGGAACTGCTTCTGAATGAGTGATCATAATATCATCCGGAAGCAGAGAGTTGACGGCCCTCTTCCAATTCTCATCCGGAATGGAAAGCGGTGTGTCGAAATGTATAACCTGCCCCATGGCATGAACGCCGGCATCGGTCCTTCCGGAGGCAGTCACTTTGACCGTTTCTCCTTTATGGATTTTTGCCAGTGCTTTCTCCAGCTCCGCCTGAATCGTATTACCGTTCGGCTGTACCTGATACCCGGCATAGGCCGTACCGTCATACTGCAGGGTGAACTTCATACGCTGCATCTTCCAGTCCTCCCTTTTCAGCTTCTGGTGAGGAAGAGCACAAGGACCACAACAGCAAAAACGACATACGTAAAGACGTCGATTCGGCCGATGCGGAGTTCCCTCAGCTTCGTCCTGCCTTCACCGCCCTGGTATCCTCTTGCTTCCATCGCCATAGCGAGCTCTTCTGCACGCTTAAAAGCGCTGACGAATAGTGGGACAAGCAAAGGGACGACAGCCTTTACACGGTCCTTAAAACGACCTGTACGGAAGTCTACTCCTCTGGAAGCCTGTGCTTTTGATATTTTTTCTGTTTCCTGCATAAGTGTCGGGATAAAACGCAGGGAAATGGACATCATTAACGCCAGCTCATGGACAGGGAATCGAACCTTCTTCAAAGGACCGAGTAGATCTTCAATAGCATCGGTTATTTCAATCGGTGTCGTTGTCAATGTAAGCAGGGATGTGACCAGAATCAAAAGAAAGAATCGAAGAGAGATAGCTGCCCCTTGGATCAATCCTTCTTCATACACGTTCCATCCGAACACAGAAAAAGCGACCTCCCCTTGTCTCGTGACAAACAAGTGGAGCAGGAACGTGAAAATAATCAGGAACCAAACCGGCTTCAACCCTTTCATAATATACCGAAACGGCACTTTAGACAGGAGAGCGCTCCCGACAGCAAAGACAGCAAGAACCCCGTAACTCCAAACAGAATTAGCAAAAAATACAACGATGACAAAAAAGAAGATCAACGCGATTTTCGAGCGGGGGTCCAGCCGGTGGATAAAGGAATCCGTAGGAATGTACTGCCCGATGATCATCGAACTACTCACGAGCGGCACCCCCTCTCCCTTTATCAGCAAGAAGAGCTGCCAATTCCTCCATGGTTTCTCCTTTGTATTCCATATCCCATCCGAACTTCTCATTAACTTTGGCAAGGAACTGAATCACTTCCGGTACATCGAGCTGCACCTGCTCCAAAGCGTCCTTCTGCTTAAATATATCCAACGGGGCACCTTCCATATAGAGCTTCCCGTGATTCATAATAAGAATGTAATCCGCATAGGAGAGCGCGTCTTCCATACTGTGAGTGACGAGGATCGTCGTCAATTCCTTCTCTTTATGGAGATTGGAAAACATATTCATAATTTCCTTCTGCCCGCGCGGGTCGAGCCCGGCCGTCGGTTCATCCAATACAAGGACACGCGGATTCATTGCGAGCACCCCGGATATGGCCACCCTGCGCATCTGTCCACCACTTAAATCGAAAGGAGAACGTTCCAACAATTCCTCCGGGAGATGGGTAGCTTCTACAGCTTCCTTGATTCTGCGATCGATTTCTTTCTGTTCCACCCCGAAGTTCTGGGGACCGAACGCGATATCCTTCGCAACCGTTTCTTCAAACAACTGATGTTCGGGATACTGGAACACAACTCCGACACTCTCCCGCAGATTTCTCAAATCTTTATTCTTCTCTCCAGCCGTAAGCTTGTAGTCGCCGATTTGAACGTTTCCGCTCGTAGGCTGAAGCAGTCCATTTAAGTGTTGGATCAGCGTGGATTTCCCCGATCCTGTATGACCGATGACGGCGACAAAAGAGCCGGAAGGTATTTCGAAGGATAGATCATCCAATGCTTTATGCTCGAACGGGCTGTTCGGTTGATAGACGTAACTTACATGGTCGAACGTGATGTCCATAATTCCTCCAATAACTCCTGGTGATTGAGTGGCTCACGAGAAAGCATCACACCTTCTGTCTTCAGGTGATCTGCCAATTTACTGACAAATGGAGTATCTAAGCCAATTTCGGTTAAGTTATCTTTCTTTGAAAAGACCTCTCTCGGAGTTCCTTCCATCCATACCTGTCCTTTATTCATGACGATTACCCGGGATGCCTGGGTCACCTCATGAAGGTCGTGCGTTATAGTGATCAAGGATAAGTCTCTTTCCCGTTGAACATCACGGACCGTTTCCATGATCTCTTTCCGACCTTTCGGATCCAGCATAGCGGTCGCTTCATCCAGGATGATGAAAGCCGGTGATACAGCAAGCACACTCGCAATCGCCACGCGCTGCTTCTGCCCTCCGGACAAACGGTGGGGCTCGTGACGCTCATACTCCTGCATACGGACTGAAGCAAGGCTGTCTTTGATTCTCTGCTGCATCAAATCTCTGGGCATACCGTGATTCTCCATCCCGAAAGCGACATCATCACGAACCGTGGTTCCAACGAATTGGTTATCAGGGTTTTGGAAGACCATACCGACCTTCTTCCTGACTTCCCATACGCTCTCCTGCGTTACCGCCTGACCATCCACTAATATTTCCCCTTCTTGAGGAAATAATAGCCCGTTCATAAGCTTGGCAATCGTCGATTTCCCGGAGCCGTTATGTCCGATAATGGCTACCCATTCATTCGGGCCAAGCGTGAAGCTAACGTCATTTAAAACCCACGGCATGTCCTCCTGATAACGAAAGGATACATTCCGAAACTCGACTTGTCTCTCTCCCATCTGTGTTCCTCCTCTGCTCAACTGACTATTTCCCAGGAAATATGACACTATTCCCCGCAAACGACTGCTGACGAGTAGTCTCCTATTCGTCAGCAAGCGATAATTGTGTATAAAAAAAGGGCTGGATGTAACCTCGCGATGAGATTCACTCCTGCCCTTTTACCCCAATGGTATTCATTAAACTAGTTCAATGATCGCCATTTTCGCTCCATCGCCTTTACGCTCGCCTAGCTTAAGCACGCGAGTATAACCACCTTGGCGGTCTTCGTAGCGTGGGCCGATTTCAGAGAATAGCTTCTGCAAAGCTGTTTGCTCTTCGCCTTCCGCCTTCACGTTGTAAAGGAATGCTTCAGCTTGACGACGGGCATGAAGATCGCCGCGTTTACCAAGAGTAATCATTTTCTCTACTACAGAGCGAAGTTCTTTCGCTTTAGCTTCTGTTGTCTCCAAACGTTCGTGAACAATCAGGTCAGTCGCCAGGTTGCGAAGCAACGCCATGCGCTGATCTGTTGTACGTCCTAGTTTTCTAGCCATTGATAATCCCTCCCTTAACTGAATCTCTTAGATGTTCTATATCGATTAATCTTCTTTTCTTAGACCTAATCCCAACTCGTCCAACTTGTGCTTCACTTCTTCAAGTGACTTGCGACCAAGGTTACGGACCTTCATCATATCTTCTTCAGATTTATTCGCAAGCTCCTGCACGGTGTTGATACCAGCACGCTTCAAGCAGTTATAGGAACGTACAGACAGGTCAAGTTCTTCAATCGTCATCTCAAGGACTTTCTCTTTTTGGTCCTCTTCTTTCTCAACCATGATTTCAGCTTTTTGAGCTTCATCAGTAAGGCTGACAAAGATATTGAGGTGTTCCATATAGATTTTAGCCCCTAAGGAGATTGCTTCTTCTGGGCGGATGCTGCCATCCGTCCACACGTCTAATGTCAACTTGTCAAAATTAGACGTTTGACCAATTCTTGTGTTCTCTACTTGATACGTTACACGGGATACCGGTGTAAAGATAGAATCAACCGGAATAACGCCGATTGGTAGATCCTCGTGGTTGTTTCCTTCTGCCGGACGATATCCTCGGCCGCGTTCCGCAGTGATGCGCGCACGGAAGCTGGCACTGCTGTCCAGTGTAGCGATATGGAGATCCGGGTTAAGAATTTCCACATCACTATCGTGCGTGATGTCAGCCGCTGTAACTTTTCCTTCACCCTGTACATCAATTTCCAAAGTCTTTTCTTCGTCGGAGTAAACCTTCAAAGCTAGTTTCTTCAGATTCAGAATGACAGTTGTAACATCTTCTACTACTCCATCAATAGTGGAGAATTCATGAAGAACACCATCAATCTGAACAGATGTGACTGCAGAGCCAGGAAGTGAGGATAATAGGATACGACGCAAGGAGTTCCCTAGAGTTGTACCATACCCACGCTCAAGCGGTTCGACGACGAACTTACCAAAAGTAGACTCATCGCTGATCTCGACCGTTTCAATCTTTGGCTTTTCAATTTCGATCATTTACACTAAACCCTCCTTCAAAACGTCGAAACCCCGGTTAGACAAACGGTCTAACCGAAATTCCTCAGGTAGGCAGTCCCGATAAAAAGACAACTGCATATTTTCTCTGTCTACTGCGGTGATGATAAAAGCTATCATAACCCATTATAGACAGGGTGACAAATTCTATTCAGAACTTATTATACGCGACGACGTTTTGGTGGGCGGCAACCATTGTGTGGTACTGGTGTTACGTCACGGATTGCCGTGATTTCAAGACCTGCTGCTTGTAGAGAACGGATTGCTGCTTCACGACCAGCACCAGGGCCTTTAACTGTAACTTCAAGAGTTTTCATACCGTTGTCCATAGCATCTTTCGCTGCAGCTTCAGAAGCCATTTGAGCAGCGAATGGAGTAGATTTACGGGAACCTTTGAAACCAAGAGCTCCAGCACTGCTCCAGCTGATTACGTTACCTTGGACATCAGTGACTGTTACGATTGTGTTGTTGAATGTAGAGCGGATGTGTGCCACACCGGACTCAATATTCTTTTTCACGCGGCGTTTACGACTACGAGTGTTTCCTTTACGTGCCATATAGTTTGCTTACCTCCTTTGTGTTGCTTATTATTTACGTTTGTTAGCCACTGTACGACGTGGGCCTTTACGTGTACGAGAGTTGTTTTTCGTTCTTTGTCCACGAAGTGGAAGACCGCGACGATGACGGATACCACGGTAAGAACCGATCTCAATCAAACGTTTGATGTTTAGAGAGTTCTCACGACGAAGGTCACCTTCAACGTTGTACTGTTCCACTGCTTGACGGATTTGCGCTAGTTCGTCCTCTGTAAGATCGCGAACACGTGTATCCTCAGATACGCCGGCTTCAGCCAGTACGTCTTTAGCAAGGGAATTACCGATTCCATATACATAAGTTAATGAAATTACCACGCGTTTGTCACGCGGAATATCTACTCCTGCGATACGTGCCATATGGTACGTGCACCTCCTTCAGTTTAGCCTTGTTTTTGTTTATGCTTAGGGTTTTCACAGATAACCATGACTTTACCTTTTCGTTTGATGACTTTGCATTTTTCGCAAATTGGTTTTACAGAAGGTCTTACCTTCATCATCCATACCTCCTTTTAGATCGGAGTTTTATTTATAACGGTACGTAATACGTCCTTTAGTTAAATCATAAGGGGAAAGTTCTACCGTTACCTTATCTCCTGGTAAGATTCGGATGAAGTGCATGCGAATTTTACCGGATACGTGAGCTAAAACGGAGTGACCGTTCTCGAGTTCAACCTTGAACTGTGCGTTCGGTAAGGTTTCAACGACGGTCCCTTCTACTTCAATTACATCGTCTTTCGCCATCGAGTTGATCTCCCTTCTTCAAATCAGTCACTGCTTCATTGACATATTTTGATACGGCAAATCGAAGCTTGCCATTTGTGACACGACCAGTTTCCAGAAGGCTGTCCTGGACTTCCGGAGAGATGAAATCCATAAGCTCAACATGTTGCAAATTCTTTCTCTTTGGTCGATCATACTTACGTTTCTCTCCGTCGGCAAGCAGCACAAAGCGGCCATCCAGCACATCGATCACAACCGCATACTGTCCTGCCTCTCGCCCCTGCACAATACGAACAATTTGACCTATTCGAGGACTCGACTCAGATTCGTTCAAAAACGATCACCTTCATTTAGGATTTTGTTAAAATCTCATAACCCTCATCCGTTATCGCGATGGTGTGCTCAAAGTGTGCGCACATCTTTCCATCTTGAGTAACTACCGTCCAACGGTCACCCAGTGTCTTCACATAGCGTGAACCTGCGTTAACCATCGGCTCAACTGCCAAAACCATTCCTGGTTTCAAACGCGGGCCTTTGTTCGGCGGACCATAATGAGGGATCTGCGGATCCTCATGAAGTTCCCTGCCGACGCCGTGCCCGACATATTCACGAACAATGGAGAACCCTTCCGGCTCTACACAGCTCTGAATGGCATGCGATATATTTGAAAGGCGTACACCTGGTTTTGCTTCATCAAGTCCCTTAAACAGTGATTGTTCTGTAACTCTCAGCAACTCCATTGTATCGTCATCGACGGTACCGACCGGATACGTCCAGGCCGAATCCCCGTGATAACCTTTATACTTCGCACCTATGTCGATGCTGATGATATCTCCGTTGTTCAGGACCCTGTCACCAGGAATACCATGAACAAGTTCTTCGTTAACAGATGCACATATACTGCCACGGAATCCATTATAACCTTTAAAAGAAGGGATTGCATCCATACTGCGTATGAACTTATCTGCAATCTTATCCAATTCGCCCGTCGTTATACCAGGTCGAATGTTTTCTTTCAACTTTTGGTGCGTTAAGGCAACAATTCTGCCTGCTTCACGCATGATGTCTAACTCCCGTGGTGTTTTACATATAATCATTCAGCCAGGGCTCCCAGCTTCTGATCGATGTCCTGAAAAACTTCGTTGATATCTTTGTCACCTTCAAAGGATACGAGGTAGCCTTTATCCTGGTAGAAATCGATGAGTGGCTGAGTTTGTTCAACATTAACCTCTAAACGCTTCTTCACAGTTGCCGGCTGGTCGTCTTCACGCTGAATCAACTCGGAGCCGTCGTGATCACATTTCCCTTCCTCTTGTGGAGGATTGAAGATTACGTGATACGTAGCGCCGCAAGTCGGGCAGACGCGTCGTCCAGTCAGACGCTCGATGAGTTGGTCTTGTGGAACATCGATATGAAGCACATAATCCAATGATGCATCCATATCGTTCAGCAGATTTTCAAGAGCTTCTGCCTGTGCAATGGTTCTAGGGAAACCATCGAGCAGGAAGCCTTGATTGCAATCCGGCTTGCTCAGACGTTCGCGAACGATTCCGATGGTAACTTCATCCGGAACCAATTCGCCTTTGTCCATATATGATTTGGCTTCATTGCCAAGTGCTGTTCCTTCTTTGATAGCTAAACGGAACATATCTCCAGTTGAGATATGAGGGATGTCATATTTTTCGACTATCTTCTCAGCCTGAGTACCTTTACCTGCCCCAGGGAGACCCATCAGAATTAAATTCAACGTGTTCCCCTCGCTCTCATTTTCATTAGCGGTTGAAGCTAATTATTTAATAAATCCTGAGTAATGGCGTTTCACAAGCTGGCTCTCCAGTTGCTTCATCATTTCGAGGGCAACCCCGACTACGATGAGCAGGCTGGTGCCTCCAATTTGTACGCTCGCAGGCAGATTAGCCACAGAACCTAATATGATTGGAAGGATAGCAACAGCTGCTAGGAAGATGGAACCTACGAAAGTCAATCGGTACATCACACGTGTCAAGTACGTTTCCGTATTGGCACCAGGACGGATCCCCGGGATGTAGCCGCCTTGCTTCTTCAAATTATCCGCCATTTGTTCCGGGTTTACCTGAACAAATGTATAGAAATAAGTGAAAGCAATGATTAACGCAACATAGATAATCATTCCAGGCCAGTTTTGATAATCAAAGATATATTGAATGACGGAGGCTACTTCACTGTCTTCGAAGAATCCAGCGACCGTTCTCGGTGCGATGATAAAGGATATCGCAAAGATAACGGGAATAACTCCTGCCGCATTCACTTTTATCGGTAAGTGGGTGGAATGCCCGCCTACAGGTGAACGATTTACTAATCGTTTAGCATATTGGATCGGTATTTTACGCAGGGCCTGTTGGATGAAGATAACTCCGACAATGACCGCCACGATGACAAGCAAAATCAACGCGATAATAATCAGATTGATGAACAGCTCTTCTCCGGCACCGGAAATGTACTGATCATACAATTGATTGACACCCGTCGGGATTGCTGCAACGATTCCTGCGAAAATCAGGATGGATATCCCGTTTCCGACACCATGTGCAGTGATTTGCTCACCAAGCCACATAAGGAATGCCGTTCCGCCAGTCAGAACAACGGCAATGACTAAGAATTTCCCTACTCCCGGGTTTGTGATCAATTGACCACCTGCGAGAGCATTGAAACCGATAGACATACCAATAGCCTGAATAAAGGCAAGAACGATGGTTCCATAGCGGGTAAACTGAGCTAACTTTCGACGGCCAACTTCACCTTGTTTCTTCCATTCCGCAAATTTCGGAACAACGTCCATCTGCAATAACTGCATGATGATGGAGGCAGTAATGTAGGGCATGATCCCCATAGCAAAGATGGAGAAGTTCTGCAATGCCCCGCCTCCGAATGTGTTCAGAAATCCGAACGCATTCTGATCATCCATGAAGTTGATGGCGTCTCTGTTGGTAAAAGGGACCGGGATGAATGTTCCAAGGCGAAATACTACAAGCATCAACAAAGTGAAGATGATCTTGCGTCGAATATCACCTACGCGCATAAAATTGGAGATTGTCCGGAACATTAAATCACCTCAGTTTGACCGCCCGCAGCTTCAATAGCTTCTTTAGCAGAAGCAGAGAATTTGTGAGCTTTCACTGTAAGTTTCTTCTCGATGCTTCCTTTAGCTAGTACTTTAATGCCGGCTTTTTGGTTGCTTACCACGCCAGTTTCAAGCAATAGTTCTGGAGTAACCTCTGTGCCTTCTTCAAAACGATTCAATGCATCAAGGTTGATGATCGCGAATTCCTTACGGTGAACGTTAGTGAAACCACGCTTAGGCAGACGTTGGAACAATGGCATTTGACCACCTTCGAAGCCTGGGCGTGTTTTGCTACCAGAACGTTGACCTTGACCTTTATGTCCACGTCCAGAAGTTTTACCGTTACCGGAAGCCATTCCGCGTCCTACACGGTTGCGTTCTTTACGAGTACCTTGAGCAGGTTTAAGTTCATGCAGTTTCATTCGTTGCACCTCCTTATTACTTTTGTTTGATTATACTTCTTTAACTGTAACTAGGTGAGACACCTTTTTAGCCATACCTCGGATCGCTGGGTTATCTTCAAGTACGACAGTTTGACGGATCTTATTCAGACCTAGCGCCTTGACAGTAGAGCGCTGATCCTGCGGTCTACCAATAACACTGCGCGTGAGGGTAATTTCTAACTG
Source organism: Bacillus sp. SB49 (assembly GCF_000469135.2). NCBI lineage: Bacteria > Bacillati > Bacillota > Bacilli > Caryophanales > Bacillaceae > Bacillus > Bacillus sp. SB49. Next base: position 183,834 of record NZ_CP048117.1, on the reverse strand, counting down.
TTTAGCCATTTTATTTCCCTCCTTATCCTACAGTTCTTCTACAGACTTACCACGAAGTCTAGCGACGTCTTCCGCACGCTTAAGCTCGCTAAGTCCAGTGATTGTAGCACGCACCATGTTGATTGGTGTGTTAGAACCAAGTGACTTAGAAAGGATGTCTTGAACACCTGCAAGCTCAAGTACCGCACGTACTGGTCCACCTGCGATAACTCCTGTACCTTCTGCAGCTGGTTTCATAAGAATGCTTCCAGCGCCGAAGCGTCCAGTGATTTCGTGTGGGATTGTCGTGTCCTTAACTGGAACTGTAATTAGATTTTTCTTCGCGTCATCGATGGCCTTCTTGATAGCTTCTGGTACCTCTTGGGCTTTACCTGTACCAAAACCTACATGACCATTTTTATCTCCGACTACTACTAGTGCAGCAAAACGGAAGCGACGTCCACCTTTTACTACTTTAGCTACGCGGTTGATCGTAACTACGCGTTCTTCAAGATCAAGTTTGTTAGGGTCGATGTTTGTAATCATTTATGTCCCTCCTTTGGCTATTAAAATTCTAGGCCTGCTTCGCGAGCGGCTTCAGCTAGAGCTTTCACACGTCCATGATACAAGTAACCGCCACGGTCGAATACAACAACTTTAAAACCGTTGTCGATCGCACGTTTCGCTACCATTTCACCGACTTTTTGTGCAGCTTCTACGTTGCTTGTGTTATCAAGATCGAATCCTTTGTCTACAGTAGATGCGCTAGCAACTGTAACTTGTGCTTCATCGTTGATAAGCTGAGCGTAAATGTGGTTGTTAGAGCGGTACACGTTCAAACGAGGACGTTCTGCTGTACCGAAAACATTCTTACGTACGCGAGCATGACGCTTCTTACGTACGACATTCTTGTCTGCCTTCGTGATCATCTGGGTCACTCCTTTCTATACGTTACATTAAGACTTACTTAGCTGTCTTACCTTCTTTTCTGCGTACATGTTCGCCTTCGTAGCGAATTCCTTTACCTTTGTAAGGCTCTGGAGGACGGATTGCACGAATCTTCGCTGCAACAGCGCCGACTAGTTCTTTATCGATACCTTTAACGATTACTTTCGTGTTCGTCGGTACTTCGATTTCGATGCCTTCACGGTTTTCCACTTCAACCGGGTGAGAGTAACCAGCGTTGATGACTACTGTCTGACCCTGTTTCTGGGCACGGTAACCTACACCGATGATTTCAAGGCTCTTTTCGTAACCTTTAGATACACCTTCAACCATGTTTCCGATCAGGCTGCGTGTAGTTCCGTGAAGTGCACGGTGATCTTTATGATCGCTTGGACGAGATACGCTTAGTACGTTGTCCTCGATCTTAACTGTGATGTCCTGGTGGAATGTACGAGTCAATTCCCCTTTAGGACCTTTCACTGTGATTGTATTGTTATCCTGAGTGATTTCTACACCTTCAGGAATTTCAAGTGTTTTTAAACCTACGCGAGACATATTGTTGCACCTCCTGTCTGATCTGTTTTTTTACCAGACGTAAGCTAGAACTTCGCCACCGATGGCTTGTTCACGAGCTTCTTTGTCTGTCAATACACCTTTAGAAGTAGATACGACGGCTACACCAAGACCGTTAAGAACTTTTGGAAGTTCTTCAGCATTAGCGTAAACGCGAAGACCTGGTTTACTGATACGCTTCACACCAGTAATTACGCGCTCGTTGTTTTGACCGTACTTAAGGAAGATGCGAAGGACGCCTTGCTTGTTGTCTTCAACAAATTCGTAGTCACGTACAAAACCTTCACGCTTAAGGATATCAGCGATTTCTTTTTTCACGTTGGAAGCTGGAAGCTCAAGCTTCTCGTGACGCACCATGTTAGCGTTACGAATACGTGTCAGCATATCTGCAATTGGATCTGTCATTGTCATAACTCATTTACCTCCTTCCCTGTTAGGGGTTTACCAGCTGGCTTTTTTGACACCAGGGATTTGTCCTTTATATGCAAGTTCACGGAAACAAATACGGCAAAGCTTAAACTTACGAAGTACGGAGTGTGGACGTCCGCAACGTTCACAGCGAGTGTATTCTTGTACTTGGTACTTCGATTTACGCTGTTGCTTCGCGACCATTGATTTTTTAGCCACTATTTTCCCTCCTTAATGTTAGCTCATTATTTTTGGAACGGCATTCCGAATTGAGCTAATAGTTCGCGCGCTTCTTCATCGGAATCAGCAGTTGTAACGATAACGATGTCCATGCCGCGCACTTTACTTACTTTATCGTAGTCGATTTCTGGGAAAATCAATTGCTCTTTAACACCTAGTGTGTAGTTTCCACGACCGTCGAAAGCTTTCTTAGAAATACCACGGAAGTCACGCACACGCGGTAGAGATACTGCGACTAGCTTGTGGAAGAATTCGTACATGCGCTCACCGCGAAGTGTAACCTTCGCACCGATCGGCATACCTTCACGCAGACGGAATCCTGCAATTGATTTCTTAGCTTTAGTGATAACTGGCTTCTGACCAGTGATTAGAGTCAACTCTTCTACTGCTGTATCCAGTGCTTTTGCGTTCTGAACCGCATCACCAACACCCATGTTGATAACGATCTTCTCGATCTTAGGTGTTTGCATAATAGATTCATATTCAAATTTGTTCATCAACGATGGAACAATTTCTTCTTTATATTGTTTCTTTAGTTCGTTCATCGTGTGGCCCTCCTTTCCTCTATGGGTTATTTATCTAGCGCTTCACCAGATTTTTTCGCGATACGAACTTTTTTGCCGTCCTCGACTTTGTATCCAACACGTGTTGGCTCGCCAGTCTTTGGATCGATTGGCATAACGTTTGATACGTGGATCGGTGCTTCTTGTGTCAAGATACCCCCCTGTGGGTTATCTTGAGAAGGTTTAGCGTGTTTCTTAACTTCGTTCACACCCTCAACAAGGACACGATCTTTCTTTGGATAAGCTTCAAGGATTGTACCTTGCTTGCCTTTATCCTTACCAGTAATAACCATTACTTTGTCACCTTTTTTTACGTGCATGCTTCGCGCACCTCCTTAACAAGGCATTTCATTCAGGTTTTACAATACTTCTGGAGCTAGAGATACAATCTTCATGAATTTAGCATCACGAAGTTCACGAGCTACCGGTCCGAAGATACGAGTACCGCGTGGGCCTTTATCATCACGCACGATTACTGCTGCGTTTTCATCAAAACGGATGTAAGAACCATCTTTACGGCGAACTCCACTCTTAGTACGGACGATGACGGCTTTAACTACCTCACCTTTTTTAACAACGCCCCCTGGTGTTGCTTGTTTCACAGTAGCAGTGATGATATCACCGATGTTGGCTGTTTTACGACCTGATCCACCCAAAACTTTGATGGTTTGGATTTCACGAGCGCCGGAGTTATCTGCAACTTTAAGACGAGATTCCTGTTGAATCATACCATGTAACCTCCCTTCGGATTAAATCCGAGCGAACTTTTATTAGATAATGACAGACTCTTCAACAACGTCTAGCAAACGGAAACGCTTGGATGCGGATAGTGGACGAGTTTCCATAATACGCACGATATCGCCGTTTTTAGCTTGGTTGTTTTCGTCATGTGCTTTAAGCTTTTTAGAGTACTTTACGCGCTTGCCGTAAAGCTTGTGGAACTTATAAGTTTCTACTAAAACTGTGATCGTTTTGTCCATTTTGTCAGATACGACACGGCCAGTATAAACTTTACGATTATTACGTTCAGTCATGTGAGGGTGACCTCCTCTCATCTATTAGTTATTTACGCCTAGCTCACGTTCACGAGCAACAGTCTTCATACGAGCGATAGACTTACGAACCTCACGGATACGTGCAGTGTTCTCAAGTTGACCTGTTGCCAATTGGAAGCGTAGGTTGAAAAGTTCTTCTTTAAGAGACTTAACTTTTTGTTCAATTTCGGCAGTGGTTAATTCACGGATCTCATTAGCCTTCATTGATTTCACCACCAATTTCTTCACGTTTTACGAACTTCGTACGGATCGGCAGCTTGTGTGAAGCAAGACGCAACGCTTCGCGTGCAACTTCTTCTGATACACCTGCGATCTCGAACATAATTTTCCCTGGTTTCACTACAGCTACGAAACCTTCTGGAGCACCTTTACCGGAACCCATACGTACTTCTAGGGGTTTAGCAGTATAAGGCTTATCTGGGAAGATTTTAATCCATACTTTACCGCCACGCTTCATGTAACGAGTCATCGCGATACGCGCTGCCTCGATTTGACGGGCTGTGATCCAAGCACGATCAATTGCTTGCAAACCATATTCACCGAAAGCTACTTCAGTACCGCCTTTTGCACGGCCTTTTAAGCTTGTACGGTGTTGACGACGATATTTAACACGTTTAGGCATTAACATAATGCTTTTCCCCCTTCCTTACTTGTTTGATTTAGTTGGAAGGACTTCGCCACGATAAATCCACACTTTGACACCAAGCTTACCGTAAGTTGTGTCAGCTTCTGCAGTTCCGTAATCGATATCTGCACGAAGTGTGTGTAGTGGTACTGTTCCTTCACTGTAATATTCAGCACGAGCGATGTCTGCTCCGCCTAGACGGCCAGATACTTGAGTACGAATACCTTTCGCTCCTGCACGCATAGCGCGTTGGATTGTTTGTTTCTGAGCACGACGGAAAGATACGCGGTTTTCCAATTGACGTGCGATATTGTCAGCTACAAGAGTAGCGTCAAGATCAGGCTTTTTCACTTCAACGATGTTGATGTGAACACGTTTGCCGCTCAGTTGATTTAGTGCTTTACGAAGTGCTTCAACTTCGGAACCACCTTTACCGATAACCATTCCTGGTTTAGCTGTGTGTACAGTAATGTTCACACGGTTAGCTGCGCGTTCGATTTCGACTTTAGAAAGGGCAGCATCTTTAAGACGGTTTTCAACATATTCACGAATCTTAATGTCTTCATGTAACAAGTCTGCATAGTCTTTGCCAGCGTACCACTTGGATTCCCAGTCGCGGATTACGCCGATACGAAGACCAATCGGATTAATTTTTTGACCCACTGATTATCCCTCCTTTTTTTCTGATACGACCACTGTGATGTGGCTTGTGCGTTTGTTGATTTGGCTTGCGCGGCCCATTGCGCGAGGGCGGAAACGTTTAAGAGTTACGCCTTCGTTTACAAACGCTTCGGAAACGTACAAGTTTTCCGTGTCCATTTCATAGTTGTGTTCTGCGTTGGCGATCGCGGAGTTAAGAAGTTTCTCAACTACCGGAGAAGCGCCGCGGTTGTTCAAACGAAGTGTAGCCAGAGCTTCACCTACATTTTTTCCTCGAATTAAATCAATTACCAAACGAGCTTTACGAGGAGCGATTCGAACGGTTTTAGCAACTGCTTTAGCTTGCATTAGAGTGCCTCCTCTCTATATTAACGTTTTGTTTTCTTATCGTCGCCAGAGTGTCCTTTGAACGTACGGGTTGGCGCGAATTCACCAAGTTTATGACCTACCATGTCTTCAGTCACATAAACTGGCACGTGTTTACGACCGTCATAAACGGCAATTGTGTGTCCCACAAAGTTAGGGAAGATAGTAGAACGGCGAGACCATGTCTTCACGACCTGTGTTTTGCTATCTTCGTTCAACTTTTCGACTTTCTTCATCAAGTGATCATCTACAAAAGGTCCTTTTTTCAAGCTGCGGCCCATGAAATAACCTCCCTTCGCGATTGGAAGACGGGTTTAATTGCCCGCCCGACAATCCCGTTATTTTTTACCGCGTCTACGTACGATATATTTATCAGACGGCTTGTTGCGTTTTCTCGTTTTGTATCCAAGCGTTGGTTTACCCCATGGAGATACAGGAGATGGACGACCGATTGGCGCACGTCCTTCACCACCACCGTGTGGGTGATCGTTAGGGTTCATTACAGAACCACGAACTGTAGGGCGTTTACCTTTCCAACGAGAACGTCCTGCTTTACCTACGCTGATAAGTTCGTGCTCAAGGTTACCAACTTGACCGATTGTTGCACGGCAAGTGCTTAGTACCAAGCGAACTTCACCGGAAGTAAGACGTACTAGTGTGTACTTCTCTTCACGACCAAGGATTTGTGCTGAAGCGCCTGCAGAACGTACAAGCTGTCCTCCGCGTCCTGGCTTCAATTCTACGTTGTGTACGACAGTACCAACTGGAATGTCTTTCAGTTGAAGTGCGTTACCTGGTTTGATATCCGCGCCTTCACCAGAAATGATTTCCGTTCCTACCTTGATTCCTTTTGGAGCAAGGATGTAACGTTTTTCACCATCAACATAGTTGATTAGTGCAATGTTAGCGGAGCGGTTTGGATCGTACTCGATTGTAGCAACGCGTCCAGGTATTCCATCTTTATCACGTTTGAAGTCGATGATACGATATTGACGCTTGTGGCCACCGCCCTGATGACGAACTGTCAGCTTACCTTGGTTGTTACGTCCACCTTTTTTGTGAAGTGGAGCGACAAGGGAGCGTTCAGGTTTATCAGTTGTAATTTCAGCGAAATCAGATACTGACATGTGTCGACGACCGTTTGTAATTGGTCGGAACTTTTTAATCGCCATCTTTTTTCCCTCCTTCTTTAGTCAAATGTTTTATTTAAACTTCGAAGAATTCTAGTTCTTCGCTGTCCTGAGTCAAAGTAATGATTGCTTTCTTACGGTCAGAACGATAGCCGCCGTAACGACCCATACGCTTGAATTTACCTTTAAGGTTCATTGTGTTGACAGAAGCAACACTTACACCAAAGATTTCTTCGACTGCATCTTTGATCTCAGTCTTGTTAGCTTTTGTGCTAACTTCAAACGTATATTTCTTTTCTCCCATAAGATCAGCAGAATGTTCAGTAATGACAGGGCGCTTAATAATATCGCGTGGTTCTTTCATTATGAGAGCACCTCCCCTGCTTTTTCAGCTGCTTCCTTCGTTAGGATCAGCTTGTCATGCGTTAGCAAGTCTAACACACTTACTTCTTCTACAGGAAGACTTTTCACTGTAGGGATGTTGTTAGCTGATAGAGTAACATTTTCATCTTTGCCAGCCGTTACGATCAACGCTTTTTCATTGACGTCCAACGCTTTAAGCATGTTTACTACCTCTTTAGTCTTCGGAGCTTCTAGAGAAAGGCTTTCAAGAACGATGATGTTCTCTTCCTTCACTTTAGAAGAGTAAGCAGACTGAAGAGCTAGACGACGTACTTTTCTAGGCATTGTGTAGCTGTAGCTGCGTGGTGTAGGACCGAATACAGTTCCACCGCCAACCCATTGTGGTGAACGGATAGACCCTTGACGTGCACGGCCTGTACCTTTTTGACGCCATGGTTTACGGCCACCGCCGGATACCTCAGAACGTCCTTTTACTTTGTGTGTGCCTTGGCGAAGGTTCGCGCGCTGCATCAACACAGTTTCGTGTAATACGTGAGTATTAGGTTCAATACCAAAAACGGCATCGTTCAGTTCGATTTCTCCAACGTTGGATCCGCCTTGGTTTAATAGTGCTACTTTAGGCATGACATATCCTCCCTTCGTTTATTATTTGCTAGCCTTAATTGCACTTGTAATCTTAACGTAAGATTTTCTTGCGCCTGGAACATTACCTTTGATAAGTAGTAGATTACGCTCAGCGTCCACTTTTACTACTTCAAGGTTTTGTAGAGTTACTTGTTCGCCACCCATTTGTCCAGCAAGGTTTTTACCTTTGAATACTTTAGATGGGTCTGCACCTTGTCCCATAGAACCGGAACGACGGTGGTAGCGGGAACCGTGACTCATTGGTCCGCGGGATTGGTTGTGGCGCTTGATTGCACCTTGGAAACCTTTACCCTTGGAAGTTCCTGTAACGTCAATTACGTCACCAGCTTCAAAAATATCTACTTTAACCTCTTGACCTAGTTCGAAGTCGTCAAGGTTAGAATTACGGAATTCACGAATGTAGCGCTTAGGTGTTGTGCTTGCTTTATCAGCGTGCCCTTGAGCAGCTTTCTTCAAGCGGTTAGACTTTTCGTCAGCAAAACCTAGTTGAATCGCTTCGTAACCGTCGTTTTCAGTTGTTTTCTTTTGAAGAACAACGTTCGGCTCAGCCTGAACAACTGTTACTGGGATCAATTCGCCATCTTCGGAGAAGATTTGAGTCATACCGACTTTACGTCCTAAGATTCCTTTCGTCATCCGTTACACCTCCTATTATTTATCAGATTAATTTATAGTTTGATTTCGATATCCACACCAGATGGTAGATCCAAACGCATCAATGAATCAACTGTCTGTGGTGTCGGATTAACAATGTCGATAAGACGTTTGTGTGTGCGCATTTCGAACTGCTCACGAGAGTCTTTATACTTGTGCGTCGCACGAAGTACTGTGTAGATAGAACGCTCTGTAGGAAGCGGAATCGGACCTGATACGTTAGCACCGGAACGCTTCGCTGTGTCTACGATCTTTTCTGCGGACTGATCCAACACTCTGTGATCATACGCTTTTAAACGAATACGAATTTTCTCTTTTGCCATTATGTTCCCTCCTTCTTCGCCCATTTTTAAAATAGACATTCTCCGCGAAAAAAACTTGACTACCCGCCATGGCAAAGGGGCCGGGTGTGTCAACAACCTTTCGCTTCATCGCCTTTTATGACCAACATTATTCATTATATAGAAGAAATGCGGTCATTGCAAGGATAAATCAACATTTAATTTATCCGCAAGCACTTTTCACATTATACTAGCGAACCGCGTCAAATTCAACCCCGACAGCACATGCGCACGAATAGAAAAAGCGAGCAAAGGCCAAGGCCTATGCTCGCTTGTAATCATAGCTTCTAATTACTTAGTAATTGTAGAAACTACGCCTGAACCTACTGTACGTCCACCTTCACGGATAGAGAAACGAGTACCGTCTTCGATCGCGATTGGGGAGATAAGTTCAACTGTCATTTCAACGTTGTCCCCAGGCATAACCATTTCTACGCCTTCAGGAAGTTGAATAACACCAGTTACGTCCGTAGTACGGAAGTAGAACTGTGGGCGGTAGTTAGAGAAGAATGGAGTGTGACGTCCACCTTCGTCTTTAGCTAGTACATAAACTTCAGCTTTGAAGTTTGTGTGTGGAGTGATAGAACCAGGCTTAGCTAGTACTTGTCCACGGTTGATATCTTCACGGCTTACACCACGAAGAAGTGCACCGATGTTGTCTCCAGCTTCTGCATAGTCAAGAAGCTTACGGAACATTTCAACACCAGTTACAGTAGTTTTGCTGGACTCTTCAGCCATACCGATGATTTCGATTTCGTCACCGACTTTAACTTGTCCACGCTCAACACGACCTGTAGCAACTGTACCACGACCAGTGATAGAGAATACGTCCTCAACTGGCATCATGAATGGCTTGTCAGTGTCACGGTCTGGAGTTGGGATGTTTTCGTCAACAGCATCCATTAGATCGAAGATCGCTTGCTCATACTTCTCATCGCCTTCTAGGGCTTTAAGAGCAGAACCGCTGATTACTGGTACGTCATCGCCAGGGAAGTCGTACTCAGAAAGAAGATCACGAACTTCCATTTCAACTAGTTCAAGAAGCTCTTCGTCGTCTACCATGTCAACTTTGTTCAAGAATACAACGATAGCTGGAACACCTACGTTTTTAGAAAGTAGGATGTGCTCACGAGTTTGTGGCATTGGACCGTCAGCTGCAGATACAACTAGGATCGCGCCGTCCATTTGAGCAGCACCAGTGATCATGTTCTTAACGTAGTCAGCGTGACCTGGGCAGTCAACGTGTGCGTAGTGACGAGTTTCTGTTTCGTACTCAACGTGTGCAGTGGAGATTGTGATTCCACGCTCGCGCTCTTCTGGAGCACCGTCGATCATGTCGTATGCCATAGCTTCACCAGAACCAGATTTCTTGTGAAGTACAGTAGTGATCGCTGCCGTTAGAGTAGTTTTACCGTGGTCAACGTGTCCGATAGTACCAATGTTAACGTGGGACTTGGACCGGTCGAATTTTTCTTTAGCCATTGTATATTTCCTCCTTTAAAATAAGTGAAAGTTCATTTGATTTATGATGAAGCAAAGGAGTGAAAGCCACTCCTGTGCTTACAATACAAGTTATACTTTAACTCGTTTAAAAAATCAATTATTGACCAGCATTTTTCTTGATGATTTCCTCAGAGATGCTCTTAGGAACTTCTTCGTAGTGGTCGAAGTGCATAGTGTACGTACCGCGACCTTGAGTGTTGGAACGCAATGCTGTAGCGTAACCGAACATTTCAGATAGTGGAACATACGCTTTAACCACTTGTGCATTACCACGAGTTTCCATACCATCAACACGTCCACGACGGGATGTTACGTCACCCATGATATCGCCCATGTATTCCTCAGGAATAACAACTTCTACTTTCATCATCGGTTCAAGTAGAACAGGCTTACACTTGTTTTTAGCTTCTTTAAGTGCCATGGAAGCGGCAACTTTAAAGGCCATTTCGTTGGAGTCGACATCGTGATAAGAACCATCATAAAGAGTCGCTTTGATGTCTACCATAGGGTAACCAGCCAATACACCATTTTCCATAGACTCTTTAATACCTTGTTCTACAGATGGAATGTATTCACGTGGTACAACACCACCAACGATCTTGTTGACGAATTCAAATCCAGCGCCTTCTTCGTTAGGCTCGAATTCAACCCATACGTGACCGAATTGTCCACGACCACCGGATTGACGTACGAACTTACCTTCAACTTGCGCACTTCCGCGGAATGTTTCGCGGTAAGCAACTTGTGGAGCACCAATGTTCGCTTCAACTTTGAACTCACGCTTCAGACGGTCAACGATGATATCTAGGTGAAGCTCACCCATACCAGCGATGATTGTTTGTCCTGTTTCCACGTTAGTCTCTGTTTGGAACGTTGGATCTTCTTCAGCAAGTTTACCAAGGGCAATGGACATTTTATCTTGGTCTGCTTTGGATTTAGGTTCGATAGCTACAGAGATTACAGGCTCAGGGAATTCCATTGATTCAAGAATAACTAGGTTCTTCTCGTCACAAAGAGTGTCACCTGTACCAGTATCTTTAAGTCCTACCGCACCAGCGATATCTCCTGCATATACAGTAGAGATCTCTTCACGAGAGTTGGCGTGCATCTGTAGGATACGACCTACACGCTCACGCTTACCTTTCGTAGAGTTCTGAACGTATGATCCAGAGTTAAGTGTACCAGAGTACACGCGGAAGAATGTAAGTTTACCAACGTAAGGGTCTGTTGCGACTTTGAAAGCCAATGCAGAGAAAGGCTCTTTGTCGTCAGCCTTACGGACAACTTCTTCTTCTGTTTGTGGAACGTGTCCTTCGATTGGAGGAACATCCAGTGGAGATGGAAGGTAGTCGATGACACCGTCGATCAACAGCTGAACACCTTTGTTCTTGAAGGCAGAACCACAGAACACAGGGTAGAATTCAACACTTAGAGTCGCTTTACGAATTGCTTCTTTCAGCTGATCGTTCGTGATTTCTTCTCCCTCAAGGTATTGCATCATCAAGTCTTCATCAAGTTCTGCAACAGCTTCTACAAGCTTGCCGCGGTACTCTTCGGCTTGATCTTTGTACTCATCAGGAATTTCACGCGCTTCTGCACGAGTTCCCAAATCGTCCATGTAGAAATATGCTTCCATGGTTGTAAGGTCAATGATTCCTTCGAAGTCATCTTCCGCACCAATAGGAAGTTGAACAGCAGCTGCATTAGCTCCCAGACGGTCTTTCAACGTGCCAAGGGAGTAGATGAAGTCAGCGCCGATTTTATCCATCTTGTTGATGAATACGATACGTGGAACACCGTAAGTTGTAGCCTGACGCCAAACAGTTTCTGTTTGAGGCTCAACACCAGACTGTGCATCAAGAACGGCTACGGAGCCATCTAGTACACGAAGAGAACGTTCAACTTCAACAGTGAAGTCTACGTGTCCAGGAGTGTCAATGATGTTGATACGGTGGCCTTTCCACTGAGCAGTTGTCGCAGCGGAAGTAATTGTAATTCCGCGCTCCTGTTCCTGCTCCATCCAGTCCATTTGGGAAGCTCCTTCGTGAGTTTCACCAATTTTGTGGATACGTCCTGTGTAGAAAAGAATACGCTCTGTCGCCGTTGTTTTACCAGCGTCGATGTGAGCCATGATCCCGATATTACGAGTCTTTTCCAAGGAGAACTCTCTAGCCATGCATCTTTCTCCTTCCTGTTTGAACAGTTATTTTTGTGGTTATTACCAACGGTAGTGAGCGAAAGCTTTGTTCGCTTCTGCCATTTTGTGCATCTCTTCACGACGCTTCACAGAAGCACCAGTGTTGTTTGCTGCATCTAGAATTTCGTTAGCTAGACGCTCTTCCATTGTTTTCTCTCCGCGAAGACGCGCATAGTTAACAATGAAGCGCAAACCTAGAGCCTGACGACGTTCTGGACGAACTTCAACAGGAACCTGATAGTTGGATCCACCTACACGACGAGCGCGTACCTCCAATACAGGCATGACGTTCTTCATAGCTTGATCAAATGTTTCCATAGCATCGTTACCGCTACGTTCTTGAACAAGTTCGAACGCTTTATAAAGGATTTTTTGAGCTTTTCCGCGCTGCCCATCGACCATGATTTGGTTGATCAAGCGAGTTACAAGCTTAGAGTTGTACATCGGATCAGGCAACACATCACGCTTAGCTACAGGACCTTTACGTGGCATACGTTCCCCTCCCTTCCTCAAATGGTTTATTTAAGCGATATTTACATATCGATTATTTTTTAGCTTTAGGTTTCTTCGTACCGTATTTAGAACGGCCTTGCATACGTCCATCAACGCTTGCAGTGTCAAGAGCACCACGTACGATGTGATAACGCACACCTGGTAAGTCTTTAACTTTACCGCCACGGATAAGAACAACACTGTGCTCTTGAAGGTTGTGGCCGATACCAGGGATGTACGCGTTAACCTCTAGTTGGTTAGTTAGACGAACACGCGCATACTTACGTAGGGCGGAGTTCGGCTTCTTAGGTGTCATAGTACCAACACGTGTACAAACACCACGTTTTTGTGGAGAAGAAAGATCTGTCATACGCTTTTTATAGCTGTTGTAGCCTTTGTTCAAAGCAGGTGAACCAGACTTCTTCGTTTTGCTCACGCGTCCTTTACGCACCAATTGGTTAATTGTTGGCATGATTGTATCCTCCCTTCATTCTTAATACCACACATCCAGGTGGTTCATAAAAAGGCAAAAAACAAAGTTTTCGCGCCAAAACGCCAAAACTTTATTGCTTTATCGCCACTGTAGCCGCGCCAACATCAATACCGCACGCATCCCCTAGCTCCTTCATAGACGGAACCGTCGTATGGGGAATGTTCAGTTGGTTGGCCAGTTTAGCTACTTTTAAGGTCATCGACTGATCTGCATCTTCAGCCGTTATGACTTCATCCACTTCACCATTTTTCATGGCTTTCAGTGTCTGTTTGGTTCCAATGATTATATCGGATTTAGCCTGTGCTACTTTATCATAAGACATCTGCATATCCTCCAAAGTAACAAGGATAAATGGAAGCACCTTGATTATATTATCACTCACCCAAATGCATGTCAACTGCATCTGGGTGAGTTTTTGGTGCTTCTTTAAAATTTACCCTTTGTTAACCTGTATATCTCTATTAAGAGTGTGTTACTTCTTCTGTTGGTTCGGAAGCACCCTGCTTCTGAGCCTCGGATTGAGCTTGAATCTTACGGTATCTTGTCATACCCGTACCTGCCGGGACAAGTTTACCGATGATTACGTTCTCCTTCAGTCCAAGAAGCTCATCACGCTTACCTTTGATTGCTGCATCAGTCAAGACACGAGTTGTCTCCTGGAAGGATGCGGCAGACAAGAAGCTGTCTGTTTCAAGGGATGCTTTTGTAATACCAAGGATGACCGGACGACCAACAGCCGGCTGTCCGCCTTCGAGAAGCACTTTTTGGTTGGCTTCTTTGAACTGGTGTATCTCAAGAAGGGATCCCGGCAATACATCTGTATCTCCAGAATCAAGAACACGCACTTTACGAAGCATCTGGCGTACCATTACTTCCACGTGCTTATCAGAAATTTCTACCCCTTGCATACGGTAAACTTTCTGTACTTCCTTAAGAAGGTATTCCTGTACACCGTCAAGCCCTTTGACTGTAAGAAGCTCTTTCGGATCGATGGAACCTTCTGTAAGTGCCTCCCCGGACTTCACTTCATCACCGACAGCAACTCTCATACGAGCGCCGTATGGTGCTGTGTAAGACCGTGATTCAACAGAACCTTGGATGACGATTTCCTGCTTCTCTTTCACTTCATTCACTTCGTGGACGGTTCCGTCGATTTCCGTGATGACAGCTTGACCTTTAGGGTTACGCGCTTCAACGATCTCCTGGATACGTGGAAGACCCTGCGTAATATCATCTCCGGCTACCCCACCTGTGTGGAAGGTACGCATTGTAAGCTGAGTACCTGGTTCACCAATGGACTGCGCTGCGATGATTCCAACTGCTTCACCCACTTCGACTTCATCCCCTGTTGCCAGGTTACGTCCGTAACACTTCTTACACACTCCGTGTTTCGTGTTACACGTGAACGCTGTACGGATAACCACTCTTTCAACGCCTGCTTCGACAATTTGACGAGCAGCATCTTCAGAGATTACTTCATTACGACCCACAAGGACAGCGCCTGTTTCCGGGTGCTTCACTTTCTGGAAGGAAGTACGTCCGATCAAACGGTCGATGAGGGGTTCAATAATTTCTGTACCCTCTTTAAGAGCTGTAACAGGAAGACCTCTGTCTGTACCACAGTCATCTTCACGAACGATGACGTCCTGCGCTACATCAACAAGACGACGAGTCAGGTAACCTGAATCGGCAGTCTTAAGGGCTGTATCGGCAAGACCTTTACGTGCACCGTGAGTAGAGATGAAGTATTCAAGTACAGTCAGACCTTCGCGGAAGCTGGACTTGATTGGAAGTTCAATGATACGACCAGCCGGGTTGGCCATAAGACCACGCATACCCGCAAGCTGCGTAAAGTTAGATGCGTTACCACGTGCTCCGGAATCACTCATCATGAAGATCGGGTTACGCGGATCCAGTGACTGCATCAAGCGGCCCTGAATATCATCTTTCGCTGCTGACCATATGTCGATGACACGATCATAGCGTTCCTCTTCCGTAATTAGACCACGACGGAACTGTTTCAAGACTTTGTCGACTTTCTCCTGAGCTTCATCAAGAATTTCTTGTTTCTCAGGAAGTACGACGACGTCGGATACACCGACAGTGATACCCGCTTTCGTAGAATAAGCGAAACCGAGATCCTTCATTCTATCAAGCATCTTGGACGTTTCACTGATGGAGAAGCGTTTGAATACTTCTGCGATGATATCTCCAAGGATGCCTTTCTTGAACGGCGCTACTTCTTCACGCTTAGCGATCTCTTCACGGATATTCGTTCCTTTATCCACGAAGTAGTGATCTGGTGTCTTGATTTCCAAGTTCTCTTTCGTAGGCTCGTTCATGTATGGGAACGAAGCCGGAAGCATTTCGTTGAAAATCAATTTACCAACGGAAGTAAGAAGAAGCTGACCGTTTTGTTTTTCTGTAAATGTTTCATTGTTCAAGGAGCTCGCTTGAACGGCTACACGTGTGTGCAGATGAGCATATCCATTCTGGTAAGCCATCAACGCTTCGTTCAAGTCTTTCACTACCATACCTTCTCCAATTGCGCCTTCACGCTCAAGAGATAGATAGTAGTTACCAAGTACCATATCCTGTGAAGGAGTTACAACCGGTTTTCCATCCTTAGGGTTAAGGATGTTCTGTGCAGCAAGCATCAAGATACGTGCTTCCGCCTGTGCTTCAGAAGACAATGGTACGTGAACCGCCATTTGGTCACCATCGAAGTCGGCATTATATGCTGTACATACGAGCGGGTGAAGACGGATTGCGCGTCCTTCTACAAGCGTTGGTTCAAAGGCCTGGATTCCGAGGCGGTGCAACGTTGGTGCACGGTTAAGCAGAACCGGGTGCTCTTTGATGACGTCTTCGAGGACGTCCCATACTTCATGGTGAACGCGTTCGATCTTACGTTTCGCAGATTTGATGTTATGTGCTAATCCGCGGGACACCAATTCTTTCATTACGAATGGCTTGAACAGCTCAAGCGCCATTTCTTTCGGAAGTCCACATTGATACATTTTCAAAGATGGACCTACGACGATTACAGAACGACCAGAGTAGTCAACACGTTTACCAAGAAGGTTTTGACGGAAACGACCCTGCTTACCTTTCAGCATGTGAGAAAGGGATTTAAGCGGACGGTTACCCGGTCCTGTTACCGGACGGCCGCGACGGCCGTTATCAATCAAAGCATCGACAGCTTCTTGAAGCATACGTTTCTCGTTTTGAACGATAATCGTAGGTGCTCCAAGGTCAAGCAGACGTTTCAAACGGTTGTTACGGTTGATAACACGACGATAAAGGTCGTTCAAATCAGATGTCGCGAAACGACCACCATCCAGTTGAACCATCGGACGAAGTTCCGGTGGAATGACCGGAAGCACGTCAAGGATCATCCAAGATGGATCGTTTCCTGAGTGACGGAAAGACTCAAGCACTTCAAGGCGCTTGATCGCACGTGTGCGGCGTTGTCCCTGAGCTGTTTTGAGCTCTTCTTTCAACACTTCAACTTCACCGTCAAGATCTATATCATAAAGTAATTTACGGATGGCTTCTGCACCCATAGCGGCCTGGAAACCTTGACCGAACTTCTCACGGTACGTACGATACTCTTTCTCAGAAAGCAGCTGCTTTCTCTCAAGAGATGTTTCGCCCGGTTCTGTAACGATATAGGCTGCGAAGTAAATAACTTCTTCCAGCGCTCTTGGGGACATGTCCAGGACAAGACCCATCCGGCTAGGGATTCCTTTGAAGTACCAGATGTGAGAGACAGGGGCAGCTAATTCCAAGTGCCCCATACGCTCACGACGTACTTTTGCTTTCGTTACTTCTACTCCACAGCGGTCACAAACGACGCCTTTATAGCGGACGCGCTTGTATTTCCCACAGTGACATTCCCAGTCTTTTTGTGGGCCGAAGATACGCTCACAGAAAAGACCGTCTTTCTCGGGTTTCAACGTACGATAGTTGATGGTTTCCGGCTTCTTCACTTCTCCATAAGACCAAGAACGAATCTTATCCGGTGAAGCGAGGCCGATTTTCATATACTCAAAGTTGTTTACATCTAGCAAGGGGCCTACCTCCCTTTTAGTATCCAGGTTTTCCCTAAGCTTAGAACACGAGCTACAGCAGTGTTTCTATCTTAATCGTCTAAGTTCAAATTCTCGGATTGTTTGGTTTCTTCTTCTTCAATATCGCGCATTTCGATTTCCTGCTCATCACCATTTAGAATCTTCACGTCCATACCGAGACTTTGAAGCTCTTTAATAAGAACTTTGAAGGACTCAGGTACGCCTGGTTCTGGAACATTGTCACCTTTGACGATAGCTTCGTATGTTTTCACACGTCCAACGACGTCATCGGATTTGACCGTCAAGATTTCTTGAAGTGTATATGCGGCACCGTATGCTTCCAGTGCCCAAACCTCCATCTCACCGAAACGCTGTCCACCGAATTGTGCTTTACCACCAAGCGGCTGCTGCGTAACAAGTGAATAAGGTCCGGTAGAACGAGCGTGAAGCTTGTCGTCGACCATGTGCGCCAGTTTGATCATGTACATGACACCGACAGAAACACGGTTATCGAAAGGCTCACCTGTACGTCCGTCGTAAAGGATCGTTTTCGCATCACGTGCCATGCCAGCTTCCTGCAATGTTTCCCAAACGTCTTCCTCACGAGCACCATCGAATACTGGTGTTGCCACTCTCTGACCCATCAAACGGGCCGCCATACCTAAGTGAAGTTCCAACACTTGTCCGATGTTCATACGTGACGGTACACCAAGCGGGTTCAACATGATGTCTACAGGAGTACCATCCGGTAGGAAAGGCATGTCTTCTTCTGGAAGAATCTTGGAAATAACACCTTTGTTACCGTGACGGCCGGCCATTTTATCCCCTTCAGAAATCTTACGTTTCTGAACGATATAAACACGAATCAACTGGTTGACCCCTGGTGGCAGCTCGTCTCCATCTTCGCGATTGAAGATCTTAACATCAAGAACGATTCCGCCGGCTCCGTGCGGTACACGCAAGGATGTATCCCGGACTTCACGGGCTTTCTCTCCGAAGATTGCGTGAAGCAAACGTTCTTCTGCCGACAATTCCGTTACACCTTTAGGCGTAACTTTACCAACAAGAAGATCTCCGTCACTTACTTCTGCTCCGACACGAATGATGCCGCGATCATCAAGATCTTTAAGTGCATCTTCCCCGACGTTCGGAATATCACGAGTGATTTCTTCCGGTCCAAGTTTCGTATCACGAGCTTCCGATTCATATTCTTCAATATGGATCGACGTATAGACGTCATCTTTAACAAGTCGCTCACTCATGATGATGGCATCCTCATAGTTGTAACCATCCCATGTCATGAATGCAACCAGCGGGTTCTGTCCAAGCGCCAGCTCACCCATATCCATGGAAGGACCATCAGCAAGGATTTCTCCTTTTGTAACACGGTCACCTTTAGCGACAATCGGACGCTGGTTGTAACAGCTTCCTTGGTTGGAACGGATGAACTTCTGCAGACGGTAACGATCCACGTCGCCTTCTACTTCTTTGCCGTCCACTTCAGAAATGCGGCGTACGCGAACTTCTTTCGCTTCGACACGCTCAACAATTCCTTCGTGTCTACAGATGACAGCGGCACCGGAGTCTTTACCGGATACATATTCCATACCTGTTCCGACTAAAGGTGCATCCGGTTTAAGCAATGGTACTGCTTGACGTTGCATGTTCGCACCCATCAAGGAACGGTTGGAGTCATCGTTTTCCAAGAAAGGAATACAAGCCGTCGCTGCAGATACAACCTGCTTAGGTGATACATCCATGTAATCAATACGATCACGGCTTACGACCGTGTTCTCCCCACGGAAACGGGAAATAACTTCTTCGTCCATGAAACTTCCGTCATCACCAAGCTTCGCGTTAGCTTGTGCTACGACGTAGTTATCTTCTTCATCAGCAGTAAGGTAATCAATTTGGTCGGTTACTTTGTTCGTATCCGGATCCACACGGCGATATGGTGTTTCAATAAAGCCGAATTCGTTTACCTTCGCATAGGAAGACAAGGAGTTGATCAAACCGATGTTCGGTCCCTCGGGAGTTTCGATCGGACACATACGGCCATAGTGGGAGTAGTGTACGTCACGAACTTCGAATCCTGCACGTTCACGTGTTAAACCACCCGGTCCAAGCGCAGATAGACGACGTTTGTGAGTCAATTCTGCTAACGGGTTGGTTTGGTCCATAAACTGGGATAGTTGGGAGCTTCCGAAGAACTCTTTAATGGATGCAATAACCGGACGGATATTGATCAGCTGTTGTGGTGTGATGGATGATGTATCCTGAATGGACATACGCTCACGTACCACACGCTCCATACGGGAAAGCCCGATTCGGAACTGGTTCTGAAGAAGTTCTCCTACAGAACGCAGACGACGGTTACCAAGGTGGTCAATATCGTCCGTGCCACCAACATCATGAAGCAGGTTAAAGAAATAACTGATAGAAGACAAGATGTCAGCCGGAGTGATGTTCTTAACGTCGCGGTCGATGTTCGCATTACCGATAACGTTGATAGAACGTTCCCCTTCCGGATCCGTCGGGTCTACAATTTTTACAGATTGGACTTGAATCGGGTCCTCAAGAACGCCGTCTACAGGCTCAAGAGTTTCCTCGCTCAATGTACCTTCTGCATCATCAAACAATGGAATCAGTTTGTTAAGAAGACGGCGGTCAATCTTGTCACCCTTCTCCGCAATAACTTCCCCTGTTTCCTCATCCACTAATGTTTCAGCAAGGGTTTGGTTAAACAAACGATCCTTTATATGAAGCTTCTTGTTCATTTTATATCTTCCGACTCTAGCTAAATCATAGCGTTTCGGATCAAAGAAACGAGAGACAAGGAGACTTTTAGCATTTTCTACGGTCGGCGGCTCGCCGGGACGTAGACGCTCGTATATCTCAAGCAAAGCTTTCTCTGTCGTTTCCGTATTGTCTTTTTCAAGCGTGTTCTTCAGGTACTCATTATCTCCGATCAAATCGATGATCTCTTGATCGGTACCGAATCCTAGAGCACGAAGGAGCACTGTGATAGGAAGCTTACGCGTACGGTCGATGCGGACGTGTACGACGTCTTTGGCATCTGTTTCAAACTCTAACCATGCTCCACGGTTAGGAATGACCGTAGCGGTATAACCACGCTTACCGTTCTTATCAATCTTCTTATTGAAATATACACTCGGAGAACGAACAAGCTGGGATACGATGACACGTTCCGCACCGTTGATTACAAAGGTACCTGTGTCTGTCATCAATGGGAAATCACCCATGAATACTTCCTGCTCTTTCACTTCACCCGTCTCATTATTTAGAAGACGTACTTTCACACGAAGCGGTGCGTTATATGTTACGTCGCGATCCTTTGACTCATCGACTGGATACTTTGGTTCGCCAAGGCTGTAGTCTACGAATTCAAGTGAAAGATTACCGGTGAAATCTTCAATTGGCGAAATGTCCTGGAACATCTCTTTCAAACCTTCTTCCATGAACCACTCATAGGAAGCCGTTTGAATCTCAATCAAGTTAGGCAATTCCAATACTTCACTAATACGTGCATAACTTCTGCGCTGGCGGTGTCGTCCATACTGAACTAGTTGACCTGTCAACTGATTCACCCCTCAAATCAAGCATTTTAATAACGAAAAAAGGGTCCGGCAAGACATGCCGAACAGGCTTGCGGTTGATCTTGCCACAAGCGCTATTTAAACATTCGCCTTATAGCAAATGGTGATTCTTCATTTCTCTCTAACGTTAGACAAAAAAGAAAAAGGCTTTTCATACATAAAAACCTCATTTACTTTCAGTGTTCGATTTTACCATTCTGACCAACTATCATCTTTTTATACAAGAAAATGCAAAAAAGACTTGACAGCGTTCAGATATATTGGCATTTTTCAATACTAGCACAACCGGACAAGCTAGTCAATCTTTTTAGACTTAAGGATAAAGTATCCTTTCTGTTTCTCTACTATTTCCACGTTACCGAACAGTTCCTCCATCTTGGCTTTCGCTGATGGGGCTCCTTGTTTCTTTTGTATGACGACCCAGAGTTCTCCTTGGTCTACCAAGGATTGTCCAGCTTCCTCAAACATAGAGTGAACGACTTCCTTCCCGGCACGAATGGGAGGATTAGTAAGAACAGCCGCAAAACGATGGTCTTTTACCGCCTGCATCCGATCACTTTCTTGTACGGTTACATTCGTGATGCCGTTTGCCGCCGCGTTTCTTTCCGCCAGATTCAAAGCCCGTTCGTTCACATCCACCATCCATACGTGACGATCCGGATAGTGTTTAGCCAAGGACATACCAATCGGCCCATATCCACAGCCTAAGTCAAGAAAATCTCCTTCTGCTTCCGGCGCACGAAAGGAATCAATCAATACGCGAGAACCGAAATCCACCTCGCCTTTAGAGAAAACGGCGCGGTCTGTTGTGAACGTAAATGTATGGCCCTTCAATTGAAAAGTCCACGATCTTTCTTCACTTGCAGCAGATGTCTTCTTGGAATAGTAATGTTCCGACATAATCCGAACACCTTCTTTTTTGATCTATTAAGAAAAAGAAAGCCCGCCGATAGTCAGCGAGCTTTACTTTAAAAAGATATCTTACTTAAGTTCTACAGTAGCGCCTGCTTCTTCAAGCTGAGATTTCATTTCTTCAGCTTCTTCTTTAGAAACGCCTTCTTTGATTGGGTTTGGAGCACCGTCAACTAGTTCTTTAGCGTCTTTAAGACCAAGACCAGTGATTTCGCGTACTGCTTTAACCACTTTGATTTTAGAGCTTCCTGCAGATTCAAGCACTACGCTGAATTCTGTTTGCTCTTCAGCAGCTTCGCCACCTGCAGCTGGTCCACCAACAGCAACTGGAGCTGCAGCAGATACACCAAATTCTTCTTCAATCGCTTTAACTAGGTCGTTAAGCTCAAGAACAGACATTTCTTTAATCGCTTCGATAATTTGTTCGTTAGACATGAGAAATTTCCTCCTTAGTTTTTATGGTTATAGTTTTAAACGAACGCGAACTTACGCGCTTTCTTCCTCTTTTTGCTCCGCCACTGCTTTTGTAGCATAAGCGAAGTTGCGGATAGGTGCTTGTAGTACGCTTAGGAACATAGATACAAGACCTTCGTAGTTTGGAAGGTTTGCAAGTTCTTGGATTTGCTCAAGAGTTGCAACTTGTCCTTCAACTACGCCACCTTTAATTTCAAGGTTTTCGTGATCTTTAGCGAAGTTGTTAAGAATTTTAGCCGGAGCTACTGCATCTTCTTCATGGAAGGCCAAGGCTGTAGGTCCTTGAAGCACTTCGTCAAGACCAGAAAGCTCTACTTCTGCCGCAGCACGGCGAGTCATTGTGTTTTTGTACACTTTGAACTCTACGCCTGCTTCACGAAGCTGTTTACGAAGTTCTGTAACTTCCGCTACGTCAAGACCGCGGTAATCTACCATTACAGCAGACTTACTGCTACGGAACTTGTCAGCTAATTCAGATACAATTTGCTGCTTTTGCTCGATAACACTGCTCATCGGTTCCACCTCCTATTGACTTATCATCATACCGTCCAAAGGTTTTGTTCATAAAAAAGTACCCCCATGTAGACATGGAGGTACGAATCATAGAGCAGGGCAGTCTGCGCTGCTCTATTTATATTCACACACACCTCGGCAGGAAATTAAGCGGAAGCCGCACCTGCTGTCTACGGTATAACGTATTCATTTATACAACGTCACTAATTGTAACCAATCAGAAACGGAAAGTCAACACTAAATTATATTACTTAGAGAACCCAGTAACATCAACTTTGATCCCAGGACCCATTGTTGATGAAACAGCTGCGTTACGCATGTAAGTTCCTTTAGATGCTTGTGGTTTAGCTTTCACAAGAGTTTCTGTAATCGCTGTGAAGTTCTCAGCCAGTTTCTCTTGATCGAAAGAAGCTTTTCCGATCGGAACATGGATGTTAGCAGCTTTATCAACGCGGTATTCTACTTTACCAGCTTTGATTTCGTTTACTGCTTTCTCAACTTCAAACGTTACTGTACCTGTTTTAGGGTTCGGCATAAGACCTTTTGGCCCTAGTACACGACCAAGCTTACCAACTTCAGCCATCATGTCAGGAGTTGCAACAACAACATCAAAATCGAACCAGCCTTGGTTGATTTTGTTGATGAGGTCCTGCTCACCTACGTAGTCTGCACCTGCAGCTTCTGCTTCTTTCGCTTTATCACCTTTAGCGAAAACAAGCACACGCTGAGATTTACCAGTACCGTGTGGAAGTACCATTGCTCCACGGATCTGCTGGTCTGCTTTCTTAGGGTCAACCCCAAGACGGAAAGCTGCTTCGATTGTTTCATCAAAGTTAGCTTTTGCTGTTTCTTTTACTAGCTTGATGGCTTCCTGCACATCATAAGCTTTTGTACGATCAACAAGCTTTAGAAGCTCTTGTTGCTTTTTCGTTTTCTTAGCCATTTTAAAATTTCCTCCTCGTTGTGGTTTTAACGGATTTTCCTCCCACGAATAAAGGTTGCGAAAGAGACACTAGCTCCATTTCCGCAACCTTTTCCTATCTCCAAATGACGCTGTGGGATTAATCTTCGATTGTGATTCCCATGCTGCGCGCAGTACCTTCGACCATACGCATTGCAGCTTCCACGTCAGCAGCGTTCAAATCAGGCATTTTCGTTTCTGCGATTTCGCGAACTTGATCGCGTTTGACAGAAGCTACTTTGTTACGGTTTGGTTCACCGGAACCTGACTCAATTCCAGCCGCTTTCTTAAGAAGAACAGCAGCAGGTGGAGTTTTAGTAACGAATGTAAAGGAACGGTCCTCATAAACCGAGATTTCTACTGGAATGATCATACCAGCTTGGTCCTGCGTACGAGCGTTGAACTCTTTACAGAAGCCCATGATATTAATACCTGCTTGACCTAGTGCCGGTCCTACTGGTGGCGCTGGGTTAGCTTTTCCTGCAGGGATCTGAAGCTTTACAACATTAATAACTTTTTTAGCCACGAGACACACCTCCTTAAAGTCCGTGATGTGGTAATAGGGTTCTACCCCTCCCACTCCATTGCGTTAAGCAATAGCCCCTCATCTATGGGGCGCATATAGAACATAAAAATTCTAGCATCTTTGTGCCGGATATGCAAGGGGAGGATTGTTTTTTTATAATTTTTCGATCTGAGTGAAGTCCAATTCGACCGGAGTTTCGCGGCCGAACATGTTGACATGGACTTTGACTTTCTGTTTGTCCAAGTCAATATTCTCAATGGTACCAGTGAAGTTTGCGAACGGTCCGTCGGTAACAGTAACACTTTCTTTCACTTCGAAATCAATGTCTGCCTTCGGCTGTTCCTTCATGCCCATACGCTTAAGCACCGTATCCACTTCTTCCGGTAAGAGAGGGGTCGGTTTAGAACCAGAGCCGGTAGATCCGACAAACCCCGTCACGCCGGGAGTGTTACGGACAACGTACCAGGAATCATCCGTCATTACCATCTCTGCTAAAACGTATCCTGGGAAAACTTTCTTTTTGGCAATCTTCTTCTTGCCGTTTTTAATTTCCGCCTCTTCGTCCTCCGGGACAAGAACACGAAAAATCTTATCTTCCATCCCCATAGACTCTACGCGCTTCTCGAGGTTGGTCTTTACTTTGTTCTCATAACCTGAATAGGTGTGAACAACATACCATCTTTTTTCCATTATCGCAGGACAAGTGCTTGCCCTTCCCTCCCTTATGCTTTAGTTAATCGAAATTCTTTCCAACATGAAAAAACCCGCGGAACGGGTTTTTTGTAAGTCTATCTCTATTATAGCATAAAATTAACTCTACTATTCCTTAGCGATGAGTTCAAGCACTTGGGAGATCCCAAGATCTACAATAGCAAAGAACAAAGCTACGAAGACGACGGTGAATAGTACGGTAATCGTGTACCTGGTCAGTTCCTGCCCCTTCGGCCAGCTGACCTTTTTCATCTCACGCGCTACGTTCTTGAAGAACTTAAACATGCTGTAATACCCCCCAAACTTGTGCCGACTGGCTTCCTGATCTACTTCGTCTCCCGGTGCAGGGTGTGGGATCCGCAGTTCTTGCAGAACTTGCGGACCTCCAGACGTTCGGATTGGTTGGAACGATTTGTATATGAACTGTAATTTCGACTTAAACATTGTGTACAGGCTAATATTACTTTCTTACGCACTTCTCTGTCACCTCAAATCATCGAGGTATAATACTAAATTAATGTAGCACTCTTCCCATAGACTGTCAATGTGGGTTCAAAGTGTGATTTCATTGATTTCCAGATACTTTTCGAGCTTCCGCTTCACGCGTTGCAGAGCGTTATCGATCGATTTGACATGACGCCTCAATTCCTCGGAAATCTCTTGATAGGACTGACCGTCCAAATAAAGGGTCAGCACCTGCTTTTCAAGATCGCTGAGAAGTTCGGACATCTTCTCTTCCATATCTGAAAACTTCTCTTTATTGACAATCAATTCCTGGGGATCGATTGCTTTTGAACCTGCGATGACGTCAAGGAGCGTACGGTCTGACTCTTCATCGTAGATAGGCTTGTCCAGCGAAACATAGGAGTTTAAAGGGATGTGTTTCTGTCTAGTGGCGGTTTTAATAGCAGTAATGATTTGACGGGTGACACACAGTTCAGCGAATGCTTTGAAAGACGACAGTTTTCCTTCTCGATAATCACGAATAGCCTTATAAAGGCCGATCATTCCTTCTTGAACAATATCTTCCCGGTCAGCCCCGATTAAGAAATAAGTGCGGGCTTTGGCGCGTACGAAATTCTTATACTTGTTAATCAAATAATCAAGTGCCTGAACCTGTCCCTGATTAATTCGTTCTACGACTGCTTCATCATCAAGCTTACTAAGATCCAACTCATTGGTGCTTTTCTCCGTTTGTAAGATGCTCACACAGGATCCCTCCGACCGTGCTATCTCAATATATAGAAATATTATACAGTAAGCGTTTGAAAAGCGTCAACAAGTTGTCAGAATTATTTATCTCCTCGGCGCCACTTCTCAAACAATTCCCGCACCTCTTTGTTTATCGGAATTTTAGATTGATAGTGAAGCTGATTGTGGGTTTCTACGTCCTTTTCGATCTGGTTCTCAATGTTCTTTACTTCGATGTAAAGCTCTCTCGCAGACTTCCGAAAAGCTCCCTGACCGAAGATGGTCCGCTGCTCTGCATAATCGGATGTAGCCACGTACACCTGTGTCCGCACGTCATTCAATTCACCGGCAAGCTTCTCGATCCGCTCGTCTGCCGTTTCATTCTCCTTAGTGAAAAGGACTTCCACTTTGTAGTTCTGCTGCTTCTTCTCAAGTCCCCGGACATGGTAGGCATCAAAGACGATCATGATACGATCCCCTGTATAGGATTGGTATTCTGCCATCATCTCTATGAGAAGATCCCGTGCTTGCCCGAGATCTTTCTCCTTTAATTTCACCAGTTCCGGCCAGGCCCCGATCATGTTATATCCGTCTACAATTAATACATTCATTGTCACTCACCGACAGGGTGACGCTTCCTGAATACTTCATACATGAGAAGGGAGGCTGCTACTGAGGCATTAAGGGAAGTGACCTGTCCGGCCATAGGGAGACTGACAGTCCAATCACATTTTTCTTTCGTCAATCGACTCATTCCGCGGCCTTCACTTCCAATCACAAGCGCCAGCGGCATCCGGCCATCCAGCTGTCGATAGTCTTCTGTACCTTCCGCATCTGTTCCGACAACCCAGACAAAGCGCTCCTTCAATTCATCTATCGTTCTAGCCAGGTTGGTCACTCTCGCTACAGGAATGTACTCGATCGCTCCTGTAGACGTCTTTGCAACTGTAGCAGTAAGAGCGACGGACCTCCGCTTCGGAATGATGACTCCGTGCGCTCCTGCCGCGTCTGCCGTCCTTAATATCGAACCAAGGTTGTGCGGGTCTTCAATTTCATCGCATATGATGAAAAAAGGCGCTTCTCCCTTTTCTTCCGCTTTAGCGAATAAATCTTCCAAATCACTGTATTCATAAGCAGCCACAGAAGCAATAACACCTTGGTGCGTTCCTTCTACAAGCTGATCCAGTTTCTTCTTCGGAACTTTCTGGATGAGGACCCCCTGTTCCTTAGCCAGCTGCTCTACCTTTTTAAATGCCTGATACTGTAACTGATCCGATACCATGACTTTGTTGATCGAGCGTCCGGATCTTATCGCCTCCTGTACAGCATTCTTGCCTATAATCCATTCTCCGTTCATTCGTCTCCACTCCTTTCTTCCACTTCTCTAATAGCATAGTGCACCAACTCTTCCAGCCTTTGTTTCTGACCGGATAAATATAAAAATCCCAACACCGCTTCAAATGCGGTCGAATAACGATAGGTTTGCACATTGGTACTCTTAGGCACAGAGCCGGATTTCGCATTCCTGCCCCTGCGAAGGACACCCTCTTCTTCTTCCGTCAGTATTTCTGCCTCCTGCCAGGCTCGTACGGACTGAGCCTGGGACACAGCAGAGACAAAACGAACAGCTGCCTTGTGGAGGTGCTGCGGCTGCACTTCCCCTTTATCCAATAGGTACTCTCGGACATACAATTCATAAACAGAATCGCCCATATAAGCGAGGGCGAGACTCTTCATCTGTTTCACGTCGGTGCGTTCCATGTGTCACCCTCGCTTCCAGCGTGTACCTTGGGAAGTGTCCTCCAAGATGATGTTCCTGGCTTTCAGTTCATCACGGATCTGATCGGCACGCTCAAAGTTGCGGTCTTTACGGGCTTGTTTACGCTCTGCGATTAAAGCATCGACCTCTTCATCCAGCAATTCTTCTTTAACCTCAAGGGACAGTCCCAAAACACTTGTCAGTTCTTCAAACGTTTGGATGAACACATTCAAAACATCTTCATGTGTCTGCTTCTCCTGCAGGTAAAGATTCGCAGCCTTGGTCATGTCGAACAAAACAGAAATCGCATTGGCTGTGTTAAAGTCATCGTCCATTTCTTTAATAAACTGCTCTTTAAAGCCTTTTACTTTATCCAGCCACGGCTGTGTATCTTCCTGAAGGCTCACGCTGGTATCTTTACGGTGTTTTAGATTCTCATACGCATTCTTTATCCGCTCAAAACTGCTTTTGGCGCCCTTCAGAAGCTCATTGCTGAAGTTAATTGGATGACGGTATTGGACACTCAACATGAAGAAGCGGATAACCTGTGGATCGTGTTGCTTTACAAGATCATGAGCAAGGATAAAGTTACCGAGAGATTTAGACATCTTCTCATTATCAATGTTGATATATCCATTGTGCATCCAATAACGAGCGAAATCTTCCCCGTTGTGAGCTTCCGACTGTGCGATTTCGTTTTCGTGGTGAGGGAATGTCAAATCCTGACCCCCGGCATGGATATCTATCGTGTCTCCAAGGTATTTCTTCGCCATAGCAGAGCACTCGATGTGCCAGCCCGGGCGTCCTTCTCCCCACGGGCTCTTCCAGGAAATTTCTCCGTCCTTGGCCTGTTTCCATAACGTGAAGTCCAGCGGGTCTTCTTTCTTATCACCAACCTCGATCCGGGCACCGGACTGCAGCTCATTGATTGATTGCTGAGACAATTTCCCATAATTATCGAAGGCACGTGTACGGAAGTAAACATCTCCTCCTGCTTCATAGGCATAACCTTTCTCCACTAACCCTTGGACAAATCCGATGATTTCTTCCATGTTTTCTGTCACGCGGGGGTGATCGACCGCTTCTTTGACGCCAAGGGCTGCAACATCTTCTTTATAAGCCTGGACGAAACGATTGGCAATCTCTGTCACACCTTCGCCCATCTCTTTGGAAGCTTTGATCAATTTATCGTCGACATCTGTGAAGTTCAGTACATAATGGACATCGTAGCCGCGGTATTCGAAATATCTGCGGACGGTATCGAACACGATGGCAGGACGGGCATTCCCAATGTGGATGTAATTATATACGGTCGGGCCGCACACATACATCTTCACCTTTCCTTCTTCCAACGGCTGAAAGACTTCTTTATTCCGAGTCAAGGTATTATATATTTTAATAGTCATGATGCTTCACTCCTTTTGCTTCTTTCAATTCCTTCTGTAGTTCCTCGATCTGCTTTTCCAACTGGTTCAGCCGGTCGTAAACAGGATCCGGCATTTTGTGGTGGTCCAAGTCTTTTTTCTGTACCTTCTTGCCATCCTGTACGACGACGTGTCCCGGAATACCGACGACGGTTGAGTTATTTGGTACATCATGCAGAACGACGGATCCTGCTCCTACTTTAGAGTGTTCCCCGATTGTAATAGAACCAAGCACTTTTGCACCTGTGGCAACAAGAGAATTATCAAGCAGAGTCGGGTGACGCTTTCCCTTCTCTTTTCCTGTACCACCTAGGGTGACCCCTTGGAAGATGGTTACGTTATCCCCGATCTCACATGTCTCTCCGATGACGACTCCCATCCCATGGTCTATAAAAAACCGGCGGCCGATTTTTGCTCCCGGGTGGATTTCAATCCCTGTAAAAAAACGGCTGAACTGAGAGATCAGACGTGCGAGAAAAAAGAATTTCCTCTTATGACAAGCATGGGCCACCCGATGTGCCCAAATAGCATGCAGACCGGAATACGTAAGAATAACTTCCAGATACGAACGAGCAGCAGGGTCCTGATCGAACACTACATCGACATCTTCCTTGAACATTTTAAAAAGCCCCATACTTGCTTCCCTCCTTTTTCTTGCGCAGAGGCGGAGAATAAAAAAAAACGTCTCTGTGCCTTGGGCACAGAGACGCTTCCCGCGTGGTTCCACTCTGCTTGGGGAAAATAATTTCCCCCACTTCATCCTCGATAACGGAAGGGAACCGCTCCGGCCTACTTTTTTTCAACCGGAGACTCCGAGGTGCATTTCCAGGGTGCCGCCCAAAATCACTTCCAGCCTAGGTGATTCTCTCTGGGTAAGCAGACAGCCCTTTACTTCTCCTCATCAACGTTTCGTATAGGTAACTCTACTATATGATAATATCTTCTGCTTGTGAATAAATTAAGCCTGCAATTTATTTAGTACATCATCAAGACGTACTGTGACAGTCTCTAAACCGAGCAGGTGGATCGCGTTAGGAAGCTCGGGGCCGTGAGTTTGACCTGTAGTTGCCACGCGAACAGGCATAAACAGTTTCTTGCCTTTATGGCCGGTCTCTTTCTGAACGGCTTTGATTTGAGCTTTGATGTTATCCGGAGTGAACTCGTCCAATTGCTGAAGGTTCTTCTTGAATGTTTCCAATACCTCCGGAACTTGTTCGCCTTCCAGTACTTCCATCGCAGCTTCGTCATATTGAATTTCCTGCTTGAAGAACAGATCCGTCAATTCCACAATTTCAGCACCGTAGTTCAGCTGCTCGTGGTATAGGGAAATAAGCTCACGTGCCCATTCCTGCTGCTCTTCTGTCATCGTTTCCGGGAAACGTCCTGCTTCAACCAAATGAGGAAGAGAAAGTTCAACGACCTTATCCAGATCCGAAGCTTTAATATACTGGTTATTCATCCACTTCAGCTTAGCTGGATCAAAAACAGCCGGGGACGTAGTCAGACGTTCCGCGTCAAAGATTTCAATCAGCTGCTCTTGTGTGAAGATCTCTTCTTCACCGACAGGGGACCAACCAAGAAGCGTGATGAAGTTGAACAGCGCTTCCGGCAGATAGCCAAGATTCTTATACTGCTCGATGAACTGGAGAATATGCTGATCCCGCTTACTCAGTTTCTTACGCTCTTCGTTAAGGATAAGCGTCATGTGTCCGAACTTCGGCGGCTCCCATCCAAACGCTTCATATACCATCATCTGCTTAGGTGTGTTGGAGATGTGCTCTTCCCCGCGCAGTACATGAGTAATCTTCATTAGATAGTCATCAATCGCTACAGCGAAATTATACGTAGGGATACCGTTCTTCTTCACGATAACCCAATCACCGAAATCACTGGAATCGAACGTAATGTCGCCGCGTACGATATCGTTGAACGTGTAGGAATGGTTTTCAGGTACGCGGATACGAATACTTGGTTCGCGTCCTTCGGCTTCAAATTCTGCTATTTGCTCAGCCGTTAAATTACGGTGTGCTCCAGAATATTTCGGGGCTTCTCCACGCGCCATCTGCGCTTCTCGTTCCTGCTCAAGCTCTTCCGCAGTCATATAGCACTTATAAGCAAGGTCGCGCTCCAGAAGCTCATCAATATACTTCTGGTAAATATCCAGACGCTCCATTTGACGGTAAGGACCATACTCTCCGCCCTTATCCGGGCTCTCATCCCAATCCAAGCCCAACCATTTTAAATAGTTAAGCTGACTTTCTTCTCCACCTTCTACGTTTCGCTTCTCGTCTGTATCTTCAATACGGATGACAACTTTACCACCCGCATTTCTTGCGTATAAATAATTAAACAAGGCTGTCCTCGCATTACCGATGTGAAGAAAACCTGTAGGGCTCGGCGCATAACGCACACGTACTTCATTTGACATAATTGTTCTCCTTTCTTACTTCCGCTCTATTTCCTTGACTTATTTTATCATTTTTCGACTAATCTTGCCGAATTTCTTGCAATAAAACAACAGCTTGGGCGGCAATTCCTTCTTCCCGTCCTGTAAAACCAAGCTTCTCTGTCGTTGTCGCTTTCACATTAATCTTAACCTTATCCGTTTCGAGAAGAGACGCAATATTACTTCGGATCTCCTCGATATATGGAGCCATTTTAGGAGATTGCGCAATGACCGTGCAGTCCATATTACCGAGCTCGTAGCCCCGATCTCTGCAAATATTCCAGACATGCTGCAACAATTTACCGGAATCAGCATCCTTAAATTCAGGATCCGTATCGGGAAAATGCTTGCCGATATCTCCTTCTCCAATCGCACCTAAGCAAGCATCTGCAATCGTATGAAGAAGAACATCTGCGTCGGAATGCCCGAGCAGACCTTTCTCATGGGGAATGTCGATCCCTCCGATTATACAAGGACGGCCTTCCGTCAGTTGGTGAACATCGTACCCTTGACCGATTCGAAACATAGCAGGTTCATCTGCCTTTCTTTGTAATTGTTTTTGGATGTAAGACTCCGCT
This sequence comes from Bacillus sp. SB49, assembly GCF_000469135.2. Classification (NCBI taxonomy): domain Bacteria; kingdom Bacillati; phylum Bacillota; class Bacilli; order Caryophanales; family Bacillaceae; genus Bacillus; species Bacillus sp. SB49. The sequence continues at coordinate 151,417 of NZ_CP048117.1, read as the reverse complement.
TTATGTAAGTCTTCCGGTGTCGTCAGCTTGAAATTATCGTAACTTCCCTGGACAATTACAACATCCCGCCCTGTCTCCTCTACCAAAGAAGCATCGTCTGTTCCGTAGTATCCACGTTCCTTTGCTTGGTCATGCGCGTCTTTAATCCACTCATAGGAAAATGCCTGAGGCGTCTGTGCCGCCCACAAGTATTTTCGATCAAGTGTAGTCAAACCGTTATCACGCTTTTGCTTAATAGTATCTGTCACAGGAACAGCCAACAAAGCCGCCTGCTCTACACGTACCGTCTCTGCCAGTTCATGCAGATTCGTTTCAGAAACAAATGGACGCGCCCCATCATGAATGAAAACAGGAATAGATGGATTGCGGACGGCTTTCAGACCTTCGTACACACTGTCCTGCCTTTCCGCTCCCCCATTAACCATGGTCATTTCTTTTTCCACAGGGTGCTCTGCAAACATCTTCTCCATTTCTGAGCGCTCACGTTCATTTGTCACCAAAATAATCTCTTCACACCATGCATCCTGCTCAAAAACAGAAATAGTGTGACGGATCAGCGGTTTGGAGCCTATCGTGAGGAACTGTTTGTTTCGTCCGGCAAGCATCCGCTTCCCTTGACCGGCGGCAAGTATAATAGCTGTATAGTTCGTCATAACATCCACCCTACATTAAATTAAACTCGGATCACTTACTTCCTTATAAAACAACAAAAGCGATAACACACTGGTTATCACTTTTGTCTTACTTATTTGTTTATACCGTTTTTAAAGTGCTTTTTCAAGTGATTTCGGCTTCGCAAAAATCATTCGTCCGGCAGAAGTCTGCAGCACACTTGTGACAACGACTTCAATAGTTTTCCCGATATACTCTTTTCCTTCTTCTACAACAATCATAGTGCCATCATCTAAGTAGGCGACACCTTGATTCTGTTCTTTTCCGTCTTTAATCACTTGAATGGACATCTCTTCTCCAGGAAGAACGACAGGTTTAACAGCGTTAGCTAAATCATTAATATTCAACACTTGAACATTTTGAAACTCACACACTTTGTTCAAGTTGAAATCATTCGTAACGACGATTCCATTCATGACTTTTGCCAGCTTAACAAGCTTGCTGTCCACCTCTTGAATCTCTTCGAAATCTCCTTCATAAATCTCAACATTTACAGGTAGATCCTTCTGAAGTCGATTCAGGATATCAAGACCTCTGCGACCTCTGTTTCTCTTTAATCCATCCGAAGAATCAGCTATATGCTGCAATTCTTCCAGAACGAATTGAGGAATAACAATCGTACCTTCCAAAAAATGAGTTTCGCAAATGTCTGCGATCCGGCCGTCAATAATGACACTGGTATCGAGAATTTTATCTTTCGGTATTAACGAGGCATCCACTTCCGCCTTGTTTGCTTCGTCCGACGAATCCGTAGCGCCCTGCTTGTCTTTCTTCGACAACAAATTCAAAAACTCGTCTTTACGCTTGAATCCTACCTGGAAACCTAAATAACCAAGAAGGATCGTCAGGAAGATAGGAACGACCTGACTTACTACTTGAATCTGGATATCCTGTACAAATACATTAATCAGATAAGCAACAATCAGCCCGATGATCAGACCCAGGCTGCCAAAAAGCAGATCAGCCACAGGCGCCCGTACGAGTGAATCTTCCACCCATCTGATAAAGTCGACAATATAATCCACGACCCAAAAAGTAATTAAAAATAAAATAAGTGCTCCTAGTACGGCCCCTAAAACAGACTGAATCAGAGTAGGCCAAGTAAGACCTGTCAATTTAAACAAATCCGGAAGATAGAGGTAACCGATTGTTCCACCAGTTATAACTATAAATAACTGCACGATACGCTTAAGCACTTTCCTTCACCCCCTCAATCACAGTATGACCAAACCTTACAACCATTAACCCTTTTATCAAGGAATGATGGTACTTAACTTAGCACAACTTCCAATATAAGTCAATTTGCAAATGTATAATCATACCATAAATTAGATAAATAAGTCAATTTTCTTAAATATGTCGGTCTACGAACAATTGTTCCTGTATGCGGTCCAGACCATCCCGGATCTTCATAGCTCTTACTTCTCCTACGCCATCCACTTCCACCAGTTGTTTAGGTGAAGCCTGTATGAGATCTTCTAAAATACCGAACTTCTCGACAAGATGATCGATGATAAGGGATGGGAGGCGTGGAATTCGATGAAGAATCCGGTAACCACGTGGATGAATGGCATCAGACATTTTCGTGTTTGTCGAATAGCCAAGCAGCTTAAGCACTTGTTCATCCGACAATAACTCTGTGTTCGTCGTTTCCTGCATCTTCTTCAAAATATAATAAGGTTCGTAATCCGGACGCTTGCTGTAATCCCTGAGCAGCAGCGCTGCCTCTTCCTCAATATTGGAAACTAATTCGGTCAGCTGCAGTTGGATTAAACGGCCCTCTGTTCCTAATTCATTCACATAATTCAAAATCTCCGTCTTTGTACGCAGGACCATCTCCACTCTTGATACGACTTGAACGACCTCAGAAAAGGAGACCATATTCTCAAACTCCAACGCACCCAGGTTTGTCGTGCTCTGGTCAAGGACATTCTTATACTTCTCAAGCGTTTGGATTGCCTGGTTCGCCTTTGTTAAAATGACGCCGATTTCTTTTAAGGAATAGCGGTGGGACCCTTTATACAGGGTGATAACATTACGCCGCTGGGAAATGGCGATAACGAGCGCTCCTGTCTGCTTTGCCACCCGCTCCGCAGTGCGGTGGCGCATTCCCGTTTCAGTCGATACAATATCAGGGTCAGGCATCAACTGAGCGTTCGCGTACAATATTTTTGTACCCTCATCATTCAGAATGAGCGCACCATCCATTTTGGCGAGTTCATAGAGGTGAGCCGGTGTAAAGTCGGATTGAATATGGAATCCACCATCTACAAGATCCCTTATTCTCTCTCCATACCCTAAAACGATAAGCCCTCCGGTATTTGCGCGAAGGACGTTGTCTATTCCGTCCCGGAGCGGTGTCCCCGGTGCCACAAGCTTGAGAATTTCTCCTATACCGTTTTCTTTCATCTCATGCCATTCCATTTAGGATTCCCCCAATGTAACCTTCATTGCTTCCTGTACTGTACTTACCCCGATGACTTCAATTTGTGAAGGTGGAGTCCATCCGTCCATATTTTTCTTAGGTATGATGGCCCGTTTGAAACCGAGTTTAGCCGCTTCCTGTACGCGCTGTTCAATACGGGAAACCCGCCGTATTTCTCCTGTCAATCCGACTTCTCCAACAACGACATCGTCACCGTTTGAGACTTTGTTGCGAAAGCTCGATGCGATACTTAACGCAACAGCTAAGTCGATTGCAGGCTCATCCAGCTTCACACCACCCGCCACCTTTACGTACGCATCCTGATTCTGCAGCAACAGTCCTGCTCGTTTCTCGAGCACAGCCATGAGCAGAGGGACTCTGTTCGTGTCAAGACCGGTTGCCATCCTTCTGGGGTTTCCGTAGGCTGTCGGGGATATGAGCGCCTGAATCTCTACCAGCACCGGCCTTGTCCCCTCCATTGAAGCTACAACAATAGAGCCTGCCGCTCCCTGAGAACGTTCTTCAAGGAAAATCTCCGACGGATTAAGTACTTCTTCCAGCCCTTTCTCCTTCATCTCGAAGATACCCATTTCATGTGTACTTCCGAAGCGGTTTTTAACACTGCGGAGAATACGGAAAGTGTGGTGCCGCTCTCCCTCAAAATAAAGAACTGCATCCACCATATGTTCCAGTAAACGAGGGCCGGCAATGGACCCTTCTTTAGTAACATGTCCAACAATGAAAATCGGAATACCTTTCGTTTTCGCAATTCGCATCAAGTGACTGGTACATTCTCTCACCTGCGCCACACTACCAGGGGCAGAGGTTATATCTTCCTTGAAAATCGTCTGAATGGAATCGATCACTACAAATTTAGGTTCAATCTGATCTATTTGATTCAGTACATCTTGCAGGTTCGTCTCGGGCAGGACATACAGTTCATCCGACATGACCCCAAGGCGTTCGGCCCTGAGTTTAGTCTGCCTGGAGGATTCTTCTCCTGATATATATAAAACCGGAAAATCTTTCTTTGCAATCTGAGCAGATACTTGAAGCAGTAAGGTTGACTTCCCGATACCCGGATCCCCGCCGATTAAAACTAATGATCCGGCCACGATCCCGCCGCCGAGCACTCTGTTGAACTCCGGCATGCTTGTCGGGAGGCGTGGTTCCTTCTGTGATTTTATCTGTGTGATTCTTTCTGGCTTCGTCATTGCGGAAGTGGAACTTGTCTGAAATACGTGCCGAGAGTTTCCTGCCGGAGCAGACGTCTCTTCCACCAACGTATTCCACTGATTACACCCCGGACATTTCCCCATCCATTTCGGTGTTTCATAACCACATTCCTGGCAAACGAACTTTGTTTTTCTTTTTGCCAAGATGATCTCTCCTATCCTTCATTTTATACGAAAAAACATGTGAATAAGTTTCACATCCATATCATTTATATTAAATATCGCTTACTGAAATCATACCTAAATAAGAAAAAAATCGGAAGGCAAACACCTTCCGATTCTTTTACCGGATGAAATCTTGTTAATTTGTGGATTCTTGTTGTGTATGCACCACATAATTCTTGTTTTCATCCAGATCAATTTTAACTTTTTGACCTTTAGCGATATTCTCTTTAAGCAATTCCTCTGATAGAAGATCTTCGACATTCTTCTGTATAGCACGGCGCAATGGACGTGCCCCATATTCGGGGTCGAATCCGGAATCTGCGATGTGCTGGATAGCTGCATCCGAGAGTGTGAAGTCGATCTCCTGCTCCTGCAGACGTTTACGCAATTCTTCTGCCATAAGAACGACAATATCCTTCATGTGCTTCTTCTCAAGGGAGTGGAAAACAATTGTTTCGTCAATACGGTTTAGGAATTCAGGACGGAACGCTTTCTTCAAAGCATCTGTCACTTTGGACTTCATGTCTTTATAATCCTGATCCGCTTCACCCATAGAGAAGCCGACGTATTTGTTTTGTTTTAATTCGGAAGCACCCACGTTGGATGTCATGATCAACACGGTATTTCGGAAATCAACAAGACGTCCTTTAGAGTCTGTCAGACGGCCGTCCTCCAATACTTGCAGCAGGATATTGAAGACTTCCGGGTGCGCCTTCTCAATTTCATCAAGAAGTACAACAGAATATGGTTTGTTCCTTACCTTCTCCGTCAACTGACCGCCTTCATCGTATCCTACATATCCCGGAGGAGAACCTACAAGACGGGACGTGCTGTGTTTCTCCATGTACTCCGACATATCGATTCGAATCATGGCATCCTCTTCACCGAACATGCTCTCTGCCAGCGCGCGAGCAAGCTCTGTTTTACCTACACCGGTAGGTCCAAGGAATATGAAGGAACCAATCGGGCGTTTCGGATCCTTCAACCCTGCTCGGGCACGACGGATCGCTTTGGAAATAGCTTTGACCGCTTCTTCCTGACCGATTACTCGGTTATGAAGCGTTTCTTCCAGGTTAAGAAGACGCTCACTTTCATCCTTCGTCATTTTGGAAACTGGAACACCGGTCCAAGTGGATACGACAGAAGCAATATCTTCTACCGTTACCTCTGAATCCTCCTGGCCTTGTTTTTCTTTCCACTCATCCTTCGTCTCCTCCAGCTCATCTCTCAAACGCTGTTCGCTATCACGAAGGGATGCTGCTTTTTCAAACTCCTGACTTTGGACAGCCGCATCTTTCTCTTTCCGGACTTCCTCAAGCTTCTGTTCCAGCTCTTTAAGATTTGGCGGCGCTGTATAGGAGCGCAGGCGCACCTTGGAAGCTGCCTCATCGATTAAATCAATCGCTTTATCCGGAAGGAAGCGGTCCGTGATATACCGGTCGGAGAAACGGACAGCTGATTCAATAGAATCATCCGTAATGGTCACACGGTGGTGAGCTTCATAACGGTCACGCAGACCTTTCAAAATTTGAATGGACTCATCAAGCGTCGGTTCATCCACCTTAATCGGTTGGAATCTACGCTCAAGTGCTGCATCTTTTTCAATATATTTACGGTACTCATCAAGGGTTGTCGCACCGATACACTGCAGTTCACCCCGGGCAAGAGAAGGCTTCAGAATATTGGATGCATCAATGGCTCCTTCTGCTCCTCCGGCACCGATCAATGTATGGAGTTCATCGATGAATAGAATGATGTTACCCGCCTGGCGGATTTCTTCCATCACTTTTTTCAAGCGATCTTCAAACTCCCCGCGGTATTTCGTTCCCGCGACGACTGTACCCATATCCAACGTCATGACTCGCTTATCACGCAGAATTTCAGGTACTTCGTTGTTCATAATCTGCTGAGCCAAGCCCTCTGCGATGGCCGTCTTACCAACACCAGGTTCACCTACAAGCACCGGGTTGTTCTTTGTACGGCGGCTCAAGACTTGAATGACCCTTTCAATCTCTTTGCTTCGGCCGATTACAGGATCAATATTTCCTTCTTTAGCTATGGCCGTCAAATCACGGGCCAGGGAGTCAAGGGTTGGTGTATTCGCATTCGTCGCCTGTCCTCCAGAAGCGCCTCCACGACGATTTTGACCGCCTGTAGACTCATTGTTCCCAAGCAGCTGCAATACTTGCTGACGGGCTTTATTAAGGCTTACACCAAGGTTGTTAAGAACGCGGGCCGCTACCCCTTCTCCTTCTCGGATTAAACCAAGGAGAATGTGCTCTGTCCCTACATATGAATGTCCCAGCTTACGAGCTTCATCCATAGACAATTCTATGACCTTCTTAGCTCTTGGAGTATAGTGGATCGTTTGGGATACCTTTTCCCCTTTACCGATCAGTTTCTCCACTTCCTGTTGGATTTTGGAGGATTCAAGGCCGAGAGCTGTCAGAGCTTTCGCAGCAATTCCCTCCCCTTCACTCACTAAACCAAGCAGGATGTGTTCCGTCCCGATATTATTATGACCTAAGCGTACTGCTTCCTCTTGTGCCAGTGCCAAAACTTTTTGTGCTCTTTCTGTAAATCGCCCAAACATCATGGACATTCCCTCCTAACATTATTCTTCGTTTTCTAATTGAAGTCTTTCCCTGATTAGAGACGCCCTTCTTACATCCCGTTCATCGGGAGATAAGCTGGCTTTGGCGTACTGTTGCAAAAAGCCCGGCTGCGTTAAAATCATCAATTCATTCAAGATCGTCCGTGGTATGTGGTCGATAAAGTCCAAATCGATACCTAACCGTAAATCGGATAAACATTTTGCTGCCTCTTTAGACTCTATGATTCGACTGTTGGTTAGAACACCATAGGATCGAAAAATGCGGTCCTCCAGTTGAATTCCTGACCGGCTCAGAAGCACTTCCCTCGCTCTTCGCTCTTGATCGATCAACTGCTTTACCACACTGTGGAGGTCTTCTACAATGTCACCTTCCGACTTACCAAGCGTGATCTGGTTCGATATTTGAAAAATATTCCCCAGTGCTTCGCTTCCTTCCCCATAGATGCCACGGACAACTAAGCCAAGCTGGTTGATCGCGGGAATCATACGATTGATCTGCTGAGTCATGGATAATGCCGGCAGGTGCATCATAACTGATGCCCGCATTCCGGTGCCGACATTCGTCGGACAAGCGGTCAAATACCCGCGTTTCTCATCAAATGCATAATCAATTTTCTCTTCCAGCCAATCGTCGAGTTGTGATGCCTGTTCCAACGCCTTATCCAGCTGGAAACCAGGGAAATAAAGTTGAAGGCGGATATGATCCTCTTCATTAACCATAATCGACACCTGCTCGTTCTGCGAAATCAACGCAGCCGAGGTGTCCGATTTTTCAGCGAGATGCGGGCTGATCAAGTGTTTTTCAACCAACACTCTTTTTTCAACCGGCTGAAGATCCGTCATCCGGACCATTTCAAAATCTTCATAATCTCTAAAGGACTCTTCTTGAAACTCTTTCTGAAAGAATTCCAATACTTCTTCTAAGGATTCTTCAGATCCAATAATCGGAAATGGATATTGGGAGAAGTTCCGGGCAAGACGTATGCGGCTGCTCATCACAATATCGCTGTCCGGCCCCTCCTGTTTCATCCAGGGACTGATAGCCTCATTTACAAAATTCTGTAACGACATCTACTCATCACCTGCCTCTCCACTATGAAGACGCCCTTCCAAAGATCTGATCCTATCTCTAACTTTCGCTGCCTCTTCAAATTCTTCCTGCTCAATTAATTGTCGAAGATTAGCTTTGTATTCTTCTATCTCTTTCTTTAAATGGAGATTGCCGCTTTCTCTTTTAGGAATCTTCCCATCATGCCTTGTATTTCCACTGTGCACCCGCCTTAAAATTGGATCCAGTCGTTCGCCGAAAGTGGTATAGCACTTTCCGCAACCAAACTTGCCAATCCTTGCAAACTCTTCATATGTCAAACCACAGTTGGAACATTTTAATGGAGATTTCTGCTGAGGTGCAGCTTTGTTCTGATCGCTGTATGGAGAAGGACTATCCGAATGAAAGAGTCCGGATAGAAGATCATTCAGAGTAAAGTTTTCTTCTCCATAATTAACATATCCATATTCTTTCGCACATACTTCACACACATGTATCTCCGACTTTTGCCCATTTACTACCTGCGTCAAATGAACGGTTGCCTGTCTTTGATGACATTCCTGGCATTCCATCTGAATCTCCCCTTTCCGCAATCAGCATTTATATTTAAGGGTGAACAGCATCGCCGTCATGATTCTTGCTCTTATCTCATCGCGTAGAGGGAGAGAAAATTTGAGCACATCACGGTCAATGATGCTTTCCATGATCTTCCCTTCCCGTTCTGTAATGACCTCATAATCGATAAGTCGCTCCAGAACGTCCACCGCTTGGGTCTGGGAGATACGGGGTTGGATTAAATCCATCAATTCCTCGATCATATCAGCGTATTTCCGATAAGGAACCCGACTGATCCGGATGTACCCGCCGCCTCCGCGTTTACTTTCCACTATATACCCCTTTTCCACAGTGAACCTTGTCTTAATCACGTAATTAATCTGCGAAGGTACACACTGGAAACGCTCAGCAATTTCGCTTCTTTTAATTTCAATGGTTTGGGACTCATCGAGGGTTTTCTTTAAATATTCCTCTATGATGTCTGATATATTTCGCATTTTCCCTCCCCCTCTTTTGACTTTGACTATCTTTGACTTTAATTTCATTATACTCATATTTTACTGGTACGCAACTATATTGTTTATGATAAATACATCAACTATGTTTCCCCTTTTCGTTAGCAAATAAAACAAAAAGCCGTGCAGTTTTTTCCTGCACAGCCTTAAATATAATGTGTCATTTTCATAACTCCTTCCTGCTCACTGATTCGACTTATCACAAGTGTACGATCATAGGACTGAGACGGACTTACCTCAACCAACAATTTCTTTTGGCTCTCAGGTAGAGACAGGACCTCCACTTTTTGAATGGTCAATTGAAATTCCTCAAATACCGACAGAACCCGATGCACCCTTGCACTTCCACGAACGGTAATGCTATAGCTGTTTTTCCGCTTGCCTCTAACTTTATGTTTTTCCATTCTATTCAGAAAGGCCAAGCTTGTCAGCACGACTAAAGTGGTAAACGTAGCAACATCGTATAACCCAGCACCGACTACTAATCCAATTGCTGCTACCGTCCAGATCGACGCTGCTGTTGTAAGACCTTTAATCGTCAAGCCGTTTACCATAATGGTCCCGGCACCTAAAAAACCAATTCCACTGATAACGTAAGAAGGTATCCTCGCCGGGTCAAACCTCACCTGCTCGTGAAGGCTCATAAATTCCGTAAACCCATAGAGAGAAAGCAGCATCATTAAACAAGCACCAACCCCGACCAAAATATGTGTCCTAAAGCCCGCCGATTGATTCTTAATCTCCCTTTCAAAACCGATTAATCCTGATAACACTAAAGCAAAGCACAGGCGGAAAATAATTAAAACAATATCATCATGAAAGAAATAAGACCAGTGCACCGCAGTTCCCCCTTTCTATATTCATATGAAACCGGTTCTGAATATAGAAAAAAACCAGAAGTAATAACTTCTGGTTTCTAAAATGACGTGGCAGCGTCCTACTCTCACGGGGATCTACCCGACTACCATCGGCGCTGAAGAGCTTAACTGCTGTGTTCGGCATGGGAACAGGTGTGACCTCTTCGCCTTCACCACCACATCAATATTCTATTGAGGTAAACCCTCAAAACTGGATAAGGAAACATCTTTATCGAAAGAAACGTTTTTCACGCGATCATTTGATCAGATAGATAAGTCATCGATCCATTAGTATCCGTCAGCTCCACGTGTCACCACGCTTCCACCTCGGACCTATCAACCTCATCGTCTCTGAGGGATCTTATTTGCTCGAAGGCAAAGGGAAATCTCATCTCAAGGGGGGCTTCATGCTTAGATGCTTTCAGCACTTATCCCGACCACACGTAGCTACCCAGCTATGCTCCTGGCGGAACAACTGGTACACCAGCGGTGTGTCCATCCCGGTCCTCTCGTACTAAGGACAGCTCCTTTCAAATTTCCAACGCCCACGACGGATAGGGACCGAACTGTCTCACGACGTTCTGAACCCAGCTCGCGTACCGCTTTAATGGGCGAACAGCCCAACCCTTGGGACCGACTACAGCCCCAGGATGCGATGAGCCGACATCGAGGTGCCAAACCTCCCCGTCGATGTGGACTCTTGGGGGAGATAAGCCTGTTATCCCCGGGGTAGCTTTTATCCGTTGAGCGACGGCCCTTCCATGCGGTACCGCCGGATCACTAAGCCCGACTTTCGTCCCTGCTCGACTTGTAGGTCTCGCAGTCAAGCTCCCTTGTGCCTTTACACTCTGCGAATGATTTCCAACCATTCTGAGGGAACCTTTGGGCGCCTCCGTTACTCTTTGGGAGGCGACCGCCCCAGTCAAACTGCCCACCTGACACTGTCTCCGGACCGGATCACGGTCCTGGGTTAGAATGTCCGTACAGCCAGGGTAGTATCCCACCAGCGCCTCCACCGAAGCTAGCGCTCCGGCTTCTAAGGCTCCTACCTATCCTGTACAAGCTGTACCAACATTCAATATCAGGCTACAGTAAAGCTCCACGGGGTCTTTCCGTCCTGTCGCGGGTAATGTGCATCTTCACACATAGTATAATTTCACCGGGTCTCTCGTTGAGACAGTGCCCAAGTCGTTGCACCTTTCGTGCGGGTCGGAACTTACCCGACAAGGAATTTCGCTACCTTAGGACCGTTATAGTTACGGCCGCCGTTTACTGGGGCTTCGGTTCAACGCTTCGCTTACGCTAACGCATCCCCTTAACCTTCCAGCACCGGGCAGGTGTCAGCCCCTATACTTCGCCTTACGGCTTCGCAGAGACCTGTGTTTTTGGTAAACAGTCGCTTGGGCCTTTTCACTGCGGCTCCTCGGCAGAGGAGCACCCCTTCTCCCGAAGTTACGGGGTCATTTTGCCGAGTTCCTTAACGAGAGTTCTCCCGCTCACCTTAGGATCCTCTCCTCGCCTACCTGTGTCGGTTTGCGGTACGGGCACCTCTTTCCTCACTAGAGGATTTTCTTGGCAGTGTGAACTCAGGAGCTTCGGTACTATAGTTCCCTCCCCATCACAGCTTGACGTTATGCCGGACGGATTTGCCTATCCGACCGTCTCACTGCTTGGACGTGCACATCCAATGGCACGCTCTCCTTATCCTCCTGCGTCCCCCCGTCGTTCAAACGGAAAGGAGGTGGTACAGGAATATCAACCTGTTGTCCATCGCCTACGCCTTTCGGCCTCGGCTTAGGTCCCGACTAACCCTGAGAGGACGAGCCTTCCTCAGGAAACCTTAGGCATTCGGTGAAAGAGATTCTCACTCTTTTTTCGCTACTCATACCGGCATTCTCACTTCTAAGCGCTCCACCAGTCCTTACGGTCTGACTTCACGGCCCTTAGAACGCTCTCCTACCATTGATCCTACGATCAATCCGCAGCTTCGGTGGTGTGTTTAGCCCCGGTACATTTTCGGCGCAGAGTCACTCGACCAGTGAGCTATTACGCACTCTTTAAATGATGGCTGCTTCTAAGCCAACATCCTGGTTGTCTAAGCAACTCCACATCCTTTTCCACTTAACACACACTTTGGGACCTTAGCTGGCGGTCTGGGCTGTTTCCCTCTCGACTATGAACCTTATCACCCACAGTCTGACTCCCAGAACAAAGTCTATGGCATTCGGAGTTTGACTGAATTCGGTAACCCGATAGGGGCCCCTCGTCCAATCAGTGCTCTACCTCCATGACTTTCTATTCTGAGGCTAGCCCTAAAGCTATTTCGGAGAGAACCAGCTATCTCCGTGTTCGATTGGCATTTCACCCCTACCCACACCTCATCCCCGCAATTTTCAACTTGCGTGGGTTCGGGCCTCCAGTCAGTGTTACCTGACCTTCACCCTGGACATGGGTAGATCACACGGTTTCGGGTCTACGACCGCATACTCACTCGCCCTATTCAGACTCGCTTTCGCTGCGGCTCCGCTTCTGCTGCTTAACCTTGCATACGGTCGTAACTCGCCGGTTCATTCTACAAAAGGCACGCCATCACCCATTAACGGGCTCTGACTACTTGTAGGCACACGGTTTCAGGATCTCTTTCACTCCCCTTCCGGGGTGCTTTTCACCTTTCCCTCACGGTACTGGTTCACTATCGGTCACTAGGGAGTATTTAGCCTTGGGAGATGGTCCTCCCGGATTCCGACGGAATTTCACGTGTTCCGCCGTACTCAGGATACACTCCGGAGGGAGAAAGGTTTCGACTACAGGGCTGTTACCTGCTCTGGCTGATCGTTCCAGATCGATTCATCTACCTTCCTCCTTGGTAACTCCAAAGGAGTGTCCTACAACCCCAAGAGGCAAGCCTCTTGGTTTGGGCTGATTCCGTTTCGCTCGCCGCTACTTGGGAAATCGCATTTGCTTTCTCTTCCTCCGGGTACTTAGATGTTTCAGTTCCCCGGGTCTGCCTTCTTATACCTATGTATTCAGCATAAGATCCTGCTCCATTACGAACAGTGGGTTTCCCCATTCGGAAATCTCCGGGTCAAAGCCTACTTACGGCTCGCCGGAGCATATCGGTGTTAGTCCCGTCCTTCATCGGCTCCTAGTACCAAGGCATCCACCGTGCGCCCTTATTCACTTAACTATCGTCGTGAAAAGACGTTTGTTTAAAACTTTCGATGTTTGATGTCTTGTCATCAATCGTTTCATCGTTAGATGATACGATGATTCCTTATCCAGTTTTCAAGGTTCACGTAGTTCAGAGAAATCTTTCGATCTCTCAAAACTGAACAACCAACCAAGTACGCTTCCGTTCTAAATCCTTAGAAAGGAGGTGATCCAGCCGCACCTTCCGATACGGCTACCTTGTTACGACTTCACCCCAATCATTGGTCCCACCTTCGGCGGCTGGCTCCAAAAGGTTACCTCACCGACTTCGGGTGTTACCAACTCTCGTGGTGTGACGGGCGGTGTGTACAAGGCCCGGGAACGTATTCACCGCGGCATGCTGATCCGCGATTACTAGCGATTCCGGCTTCATGCAGGCGAGTTGCAGCCTGCAATCCGAACTGAGAATGGTTTTATGGGATTTGCTACACCTCGCGGCTTCGCTGCCCTTTGTACCATCCATTGTAGCACGTGTGTAGCCCAGGTCATAAGGGGCATGATGATTTGACGTCATCCCCGCCTTCCTCCGGTTTGTCACCGGCAGTCACCTTAGAGTGCCCAACTGAATGCTGGCAACTAAGATCAGGGGTTGCGCTCGTTGCGGGACTTAACCCAACATCTCACGACACGAGCTGACGACAACCATGCACCACCTGTCACTTGGTCCCCGAAGGGAAATCCCTATCTCTAGGGAGGTCCAAGGATGTCAAGACCTGGTAAGGTTCTTCGCGTTGCTTCGAATTAAACCACATGCTCCACCGCTTGTGCGGGCCCCCGTCAATTCCTTTGAGTTTCAGCCTTGCGGCCGTACTCCCCAGGCGGAGTGCTTAATGCGTTAACTTCAGCACTAAGGGGTGGAAGCCCCCTAACACCTAGCACTCATCGTTTACGGCGTGGACTACCAGGGTATCTAATCCTGTTTGCTACCCACGCTTTCGCACCTCAGCGTCAGAAACAGACCAGAGAGTCGCCTTCGCCACTGGTGTTCCTCCACATATCTACGCATTTCACCGCTACACGTGGAATTCCACTCTCCTCTTCTGTCCTCAAGTTCCCCAGTTTCCAATGACCCTCCACGGTTGAGCCGTGGGCTTTCACATCAGACTTAAGGAACCGCCTGCGCGCGCTTTACGCCCAATAATTCCGGACAACGCTTGCCCCCTACGTATTACCGCGGCTGCTGGCACGTAGTTAGCCGGGGCTTCCTCGTTAGGTACCGTCAAGGTACCGCTCTATTCGCACGGTACTTGTTCTTCCCTAACAACAGAACTTTACGATCCGAAGACCTTCATCGTTCACGCGGCGTTGCTCCGTCAGACTTTCGTCCATTGCGGAAGATTCCCTACTGCTGCCTCCCGTAGGAGTCTGGGCCGTGTCTCAGTCCCAGTGTGGCCGATCACCCTCTCAGGTCGGCTACGCATCGTCGCCTTGGTGAGCCGTTACCTCACCAACTAGCTAATGCGCCGCGGGCCCATCTGTAAGTGATAGCGAGAAGCCATCTTTCAACTTTCCTTCATGCGAAAGAAAGTATTACCCGGTATTAGCCCCGGTTTCCCGGAGTTATCCCGATCTTACAGGCAGGTTGCCCACGTGTTACTCACCCGTCCGCCGCTCGTTCCACGAGCGTCACCCCGAAGGGATCAACTCGCTTCCCGCGCTCGACTTGCATGTATTAGGCACGCCGCCAGCGTTCGTCCTGAGCCAGGATCAAACTCTCCATAAAAGTGTTTGACTTGCTCATTTTGCACACCGAATGTGCTTGTTTGAATTCTCTCTATATAATAGAAAGAATGTTTGACGTACTGGTTGGTTCGTTCAGTTTTCAAAGATCAAAATAAATGGTGGAGCCTAGCGGGATCGAACCGCTGACCTCCTGCGTGCAAAGCAGGCGCTCTCCCAGCTGAGCTAAGGCCCCGTTATTAAGGAATGGTCGGGAAGACAGGATTCGAACCTGCGACCCCTTGGTCCCAAACCAAGTGCTCTACCAAGCTGAGCTACTTCCCGTTATAATGGCGCGCCCGAGAGGAGTCGAACCCCTAACCTTCTGATCCGTAGTCAGACGCTCTATCCAATTGAGCTACGGGCGCATATATATCGTATGGTGCCGAGGGCCGGACTCGAACCGGCACGGTGGAAACCCACCGCAGGATTTTAAGTCCTGTGCGTCTGCCAATTCCGCCACCCCGGCCTGGCATCTATGTTTTCACCTATGTTGTAAGTATCATTATAACTAGCTCTAATGTATCATTGGAGCGGAAGACGGGATTCGAACCCGCGACCCCCACCTTGGCAAGGTGGTGTTCTACCACTGAACTACTTCCGCATTAAAGTGCGGGTGGAGGGACTTGAACCCCCACGCCGTGAAGCACTAGATCCTAAATCTAGCGTGTCTGCCAATTCCACCACACCCGCAAAAACATGGTGAGCCATGAAGGGCTCGAACCTTCGACCCTCTGATTAAAAGTCAGATGCTCTACCAACTGAGCTAATGGCTCTCAATGTAACTAGCACTTTAATTTTTTAAGTTAGCTTTATGAGGCAACTAATGGTGCCGGCCAGAGGACTTGAACCCCCAACCTACTGATTACAAATCAGTTGCTCTGCCAGTTGAGCTAGGCCGGCGATATAAAGTTAATGGTGGAGGATGCAGGGTTCGAACCTGCGACCCCTTGCTTGTAAGGCAAGTGCTCTCCCAGCTGAGCTAATCCTCCGGATTTAATTAGGCTTGGCAGCGTCCTACTCTCACGGGGATCTACCCGACTACCATCGGCGCTGAAGAGCTTAACTGCTGTGTTCGGCATGGGAACAGGTGTGACCTCTTCGCTTTCGCCACCAAACCTTTTTTCAAGGACAAGAACTATTATAGCTCTTAACCAGTTGAAAATCAAGGGTTATTTTGAACTTTTTTTGAAAACCCTCAAAACTGGATAAGGAAACATCTTTATCGAAAGAAACGTTTTTCACGCGATCTATGATCAGATAGATAAGTCATCGATCCATTAGTATCCGTCAGCTCCACGTGTCACCACGCTTCCACCTCGGACCTATCAACCTCATCGTCTCTGAGGGATCTTATTTGCTCGAAGGCAAAGGGAAATCTCATCTCAAGGGGGGCTTCATGCTTAGATGCTTTCAGCACTTATCCCGACCACACGTAGCTACCCAGCTATGCTCCTGGCGGAACAACTGGTACACCAGCGGTGTGTCCATCCCGGTCCTCTCGTACTAAGGACAGCTCCTTTCAAATTTCCAACGCCCACGACGGATAGGGACCGAACTGTCTCACGACGTTCTGAACCCAGCTCGCGTACCGCTTTAATGGGCGAACAGCCCAACCCTTGGGACCGACTACAGCCCCAGGATGCGATGAGCCGACATCGAGGTGCCAAACCTCCCCGTCGATGTGGACTCTTGGGGGAGATAAGCCTGTTATCCCCGGGGTAGCTTTTATCCGTTGAGCGACGGCCCTTCCATGCGGTACCGCCGGATCACTAAGCCCGACTTTCGTCCCTGCTCGACTTGTAGGTCTCGCAGTCAAGCTCCCTTGTGCCTTTACACTCTGCGAATGATTTCCAACCATTCTGAGGGAACCTTTGGGCGCCTCCGTTACTCTTTGGGAGGCGACCGCCCCAGTCAAACTGCCCACCTGACACTGTCTCCGGACCGGATCACGGTCCTGGGTTAGAATGTCCGTACAGCCAGGGTAGTATCCCACCAGCGCCTCCACCGAAGCTAGCGCTCCGGCTTCTAAGGCTCCTACCTATCCTGTACAAGCTGTACCAACATTCAATATCAGGCTACAGTAAAGCTCCACGGGGTCTTTCCGTCCTGTCGCGGGTAATGTGCATCTTCACACATAGTATAATTTCACCGGGTCTCTCGTTGAGACAGTGCCCAAGTCGTTGCACCTTTCGTGCGGGTCGGAACTTACCCGACAAGGAATTTCGCTACCTTAGGACCGTTATAGTTACGGCCGCCGTTTACTGGGGCTTCGGTTCAACGCTTCGCTTACGCTAACGCATCCCCTTAACCTTCCAGCACCGGGCAGGTGTCAGCCCCTATACTTCGCCTTACGGCTTCGCAGAGACCTGTGTTTTTGGTAAACAGTCGCTTGGGCCTTTTCACTGCGGCTCCTCGGCAGAGGAGCACCCCTTCTCCCGAAGTTACGGGGTCATTTTGCCGAGTTCCTTAACGAGAGTTCTCCCGCTCACCTTAGGATCCTCTCCTCGCCTACCTGTGTCGGTTTGCGGTACGGGCACCTCTTTCCTCACTAGAGGATTTTCTTGGCAGTGTGAACTCAGGAGCTTCGGTACTATAGTTCCCTCCCCATCACAGCTTGACGTTATGCCGGACGGATTTGCCTATCCGACCGTCTCACTGCTTGGACGTGCACATCCAATGGCACGCTCTCCTTATCCTCCTGCGTCCCCCCGTCGTTCAAACGGAAAGGAGGTGGTACAGGAATATCAACCTGTTGTCCATCGCCTACGCCTTTCGGCCTCGGCTTAGGTCCCGACTAACCCTGAGAGGACGAGCCTTCCTCAGGAAACCTTAGGCATTCGGTGAAAGAGATTCTCACTCTTTTTTCGCTACTCATACCGGCATTCTCACTTCTAAGCGCTCCACCAGTCCTTACGGTCTGACTTCACGGCCCTTAGAACGCTCTCCTACCATTGATCCTACGATCAATCCGCAGCTTCGGTGGTGTGTTTAGCCCCGGTACATTTTCGGCGCAGAGTCACTCGACCAGTGAGCTATTACGCACTCTTTAAATGATGGCTGCTTCTAAGCCAACATCCTGGTTGTCTAAGCAACTCCACATCCTTTTCCACTTAACACACACTTTGGGACCTTAGCTGGCGGTCTGGGCTGTTTCCCTCTCGACTATGAACCTTATCACCCACAGTCTGACTCCCAGAACAAAGTCTATGGCATTCGGAGTTTGACTGAATTCGGTAACCCGATAGGGGCCCCTCGTCCAATCAGTGCTCTACCTCCATGACTTTCTATTCTGAGGCTAGCCCTAAAGCTATTTCGGAGAGAACCAGCTATCTCCGTGTTCGATTGGCATTTCACCCCTACCCACACCTCATCCCCGCAATTTTCAACTTGCGTGGGTTCGGGCCTCCAGTCAGTGTTACCTGACCTTCACCCTGGACATGGGTAGATCACACGGTTTCGGGTCTACGACCGCATACTCACTCGCCCTATTCAGACTCGCTTTCGCTGCGGCTCCGCTTCTGCTGCTTAACCTTGCATACGGTCGTAACTCGCCGGTTCATTCTACAAAAGGCACGCCATCACCCATTAACGGGCTCTGACTACTTGTAGGCACACGGTTTCAGGATCTCTTTCACTCCCCTTCCGGGGTGCTTTTCACCTTTCCCTCACGGTACTGGTTCACTATCGGTCACTAGGGAGTATTTAGCCTTGGGAGATGGTCCTCCCGGATTCCGACGGAATTTCACGTGTTCCGCCGTACTCAGGATACACTCCGGAGGGAGAAAGGTTTCGACTACAGGGCTGTTACCTGCTCTGGCTGATCGTTCCAGATCGATTCATCTACCTTCCTCCTTGGTAACTCCAAAGGAGTGTCCTACAACCCCAAGAGGCAAGCCTCTTGGTTTGGGCTGATTCCGTTTCGCTCGCCGCTACTTGGGAAATCGCATTTGCTTTCTCTTCCTCCGGGTACTTAGATGTTTCAGTTCCCCGGGTCTGCCTTCTTATACCTATGTATTCAGCATAAGATCCTGCTCCATTACGAACAGTGGGTTTCCCCATTCGGAAATCTCCGGGTCAAAGCCTACTTACGGCTCGCCGGAGCATATCGGTGTTAGTCCCGTCCTTCATCGGCTCCTAGTACCAAGGCATCCACCGTGCGCCCTTATTCACTTAACTATCGTCGTGAAAAGACGTTTGTTTAAAACTTTCGATGTTTGATGTCTTGTCATCAATCGTTTCATCGTTAGATGATACGATGATTCCTTATCCAGTTTTCAAGGTTCACGTAGTTCAGAGAAATCTTTCGATCTCTCAAAACTGAACAACCAACCAAGTACGCTTCCGTTCTAAATCCTTAGAAAGGAGGTGATCCAGCCGCACCTTCCGATACGGCTACCTTGTTACGACTTCACCCCAATCATTGGTCCCACCTTCGGCGGCTGGCTCCAAAAGGTTACCTCACCGACTTCGGGTGTTACCAACTCTCGTGGTGTGACGGGCGGTGTGTACAAGGCCCGGGAACGTATTCACCGCGGCATGCTGATCCGCGATTACTAGCGATTCCGGCTTCATGCAGGCGAGTTGCAGCCTGCAATCCGAACTGAGAATGGTTTTATGGGATTTGCTACACCTCGCGGCTTCGCTGCCCTTTGTACCATCCATTGTAGCACGTGTGTAGCCCAGGTCATAAGGGGCATGATGATTTGACGTCATCCCCGCCTTCCTCCGGTTTGTCACCGGCAGTCACCTTAGAGTGCCCAACTGAATGCTGGCAACTAAGATCAGGGGTTGCGCTCGTTGCGGGACTTAACCCAACATCTCACGACACGAGCTGACGACAACCATGCACCACCTGTCACTTGGTCCCCGAAGGGAAATCCCTATCTCTAGGGAGGTCCAAGGATGTCAAGACCTGGTAAGGTTCTTCGCGTTGCTTCGAATTAAACCACATGCTCCACCGCTTGTGCGGGCCCCCGTCAATTCCTTTGAGTTTCAGCCTTGCGGCCGTACTCCCCAGGCGGAGTGCTTAATGCGTTAACTTCAGCACTAAGGGGTGGAAGCCCCCTAACACCTAGCACTCATCGTTTACGGCGTGGACTACCAGGGTATCTAATCCTGTTTGCTACCCACGCTTTCGCACCTCAGCGTCAGAAACAGACCAGAGAGTCGCCTTCGCCACTGGTGTTCCTCCACATATCTACGCATTTCACCGCTACACGTGGAATTCCACTCTCCTCTTCTGTCCTCAAGTTCCCCAGTTTCCAATGACCCTCCACGGTTGAGCCGTGGGCTTTCACATCAGACTTAAGGAACCGCCTGCGCGCGCTTTACGCCCAATAATTCCGGACAACGCTTGCCCCCTACGTATTACCGCGGCTGCTGGCACGTAGTTAGCCGGGGCTTCCTCGTTAGGTACCGTCAAGGTACCGCTCTATTCGCACGGTACTTGTTCTTCCCTAACAACAGAACTTTACGATCCGAAGACCTTCATCGTTCACGCGGCGTTGCTCCGTCAGACTTTCGTCCATTGCGGAAGATTCCCTACTGCTGCCTCCCGTAGGAGTCTGGGCCGTGTCTCAGTCCCAGTGTGGCCGATCACCCTCTCAGGTCGGCTACGCATCGTCGCCTTGGTGAGCCGTTACCTCACCAACTAGCTAATGCGCCGCGGGCCCATCTGTAAGTGATAGCGAGAAGCCATCTTTCAACTTTCCTTCATGCGAAAGAAAGTATTACCCGGTATTAGCCCCGGTTTCCCGGAGTTATCCCGATCTTACAGGCAGGTTGCCCACGTGTTACTCACCCGTCCGCCGCTCGTTCCACGAGCGTCACCCCGAAGGGATCAGCTCGCTTCCCGCGCTCGACTTGCATGTATTAGGCACGCCGCCAGCGTTCGTCCTGAGCCAGGATCAAACTCTCCATAAAAGTGTTTGACTTGCTCATTTTGCACACCGAATGTGCTTGTTTGAATTCCCTCTATATAATAGAAAGAATGTTTGACGTACTGGTTGGTTCGTTCAGTTTTCAAAGATCAAAATGTTGTTTGCCGCTTAACAGCGACTTAACTAATATAACATGTTGTTTCGTTTCCGTCAACAACTTTTTTATATTTTGTTTCGTTAAGTTCTGTGCGGTGCGCCGCTCTCTTAACGCGACAAGTAATAATATATCATGGATATTAAACCTTATCAAGCGTATTTTTGTAATAAAATAATTCAGATAATTTACCCTGTATATAAGAAAAGCCCCCGCTGAAAACGGGGGCTTAGGTTTGTAATTCCATCTTCCTTTATTCTTTGTTTCTCATTTGAGGGAACAGCAGTACATCACGAATAGACGGGGAGTTCGTCAACAGCATAACAAGGCGGTCGACTCCGATACCAAGTCCTCCTGTAGGCGGCATACCATATTCCAATGCCTCCAGGAAGTCCTCATCCATCATGTGTGCTTCATCGTTACCTTCTTCTCTTTCTTTCAATTGAGCTTCAAAGCGCTGGCGCTGATCGATTGGATCATTCAACTCGGAGAAAGCATTCGCGTGCTCCCTTCCTACAATAAACAATTCGAAGCGATCCGTGAAGCGTTCATCTTCACGGTTCTTCTTAGCCAACGGTGAGATTTCGATCGGATGCCCGTAGATAAAGGTCGGCTGAATCAATTTCTCTTCTACACGCTGCTCAAAGAATTCATTTACAATATGACCGAAAGTCATCGTATCTTTAATCTCAATACCATGCTCTTCAGCAAGTTCTTTTGCACGTTCATCAGACATCTGTTCCCAGAAATCTACGCCAGTATATTCTTTAATAGCGTCGACCATATGCAGACGTGCCCATTCAGGCTCCAGGTCAATCTCTTCGTCGTTGTACATCACTTTAGTCGTTCCCAGCACTTCTTTCGCTATGTGAGCAACCATATTTTCAGTAAGAGCCATGATATCCTGGTAATCCGCATAAGCCTCATATAACTCGATCATTGTAAATTCCGGGTTATGGCGGGTAGACACCCCTTCATTACGGAAAACTCGACCGATCTCATATACCTTCTCCAATCCTCCCACGATTAGACGCTTCAGATGAAGTTCGATAGCGATACGCATGTACAGCTGCATGTCCAAGGCATTATGGTGCGTGATGAATGGACGTGCCGATGCACCACCTGCAATCCCGTGCATAAGTGGTGTTTCCACTTCCAAGAAGCCCAGGCCGTCTAAGTACCGGCGCATAGACTGGATGATCTTACTGCGCAGCACGAATGTATCGCGGCTTTCCGGGTTGGTAATGAGATCAAGATAACGTTGACGGTAACGCTGTTCCACGTCCTGCAGACCATGAAACTTCTCCGGCAATGGACGAAGTGACTTAGTCAGTAGTTGGAACTCACTAGCTTTTACCGAAAGCTCTCCTACGTTCGTTTTGAACATAACGCCGCTGACACCTACGATATCTCCAAGATCGGCCGCTTTGAAAACGTCGTACGCTTCATCACCGATTTCATCTTTACGGACATACAGTTGGATTTGACCGGAAAGATCCTGGATATGAGTAAATCCAGCTTTTCCTTTTCCGCGTTTCGTCATAATACGGCCCGCTATAGTAGCAGGAAGCTGTTTCTCTTCCAATTCATCTTTCGTAAACTGGTCGTATTTCTCTATAAGTTCTTGAGCAGAATCGGTACGTTCGAATTTGTCACCGAAAGGATCCATCCCTTTCTCACGGTGTGTATCCATCTTATCGCGCCGCACCCGCATATGTTCATTTAGTTCTTCCGCCATTATGATCACTCCATTCTTTATCTTTAGGTTAACTCCGTTACAATAATAAAAACTGCCAGTATTGGACTGGCAGTATCTAACTAAGATTTAGTATAAAAAAGTCCTATGGTCGTGTCAACGATTCAAGAGGCACGAAAAGCGCAAACACGGTTTCCGGAAAATGTATCCTTCCATCCCGAGCTGCTGTTTATGACTGTAACTCTCAAAGATTCCCCCACCTTTTCACCTCTGCGCGTTCTGCCTCCGGAATTCGCTCCAGCACATCCTGAGCCTTGCGGTTTAAATGAGGAAGAACAACATCGCAGCTGATATCTACGAGAGGAACCATCACAAAGGCCCGATCTTGCATATATGGATGAGGAATCTTCAAGTGTTCCTCGTTCACACCTTCCTGATTATACAACAAAATGTCAAGATCGATCGTCCTCGGCCCCCATTTCACTACTCTCCTTCTGCCCAATTCTTCTTCTATCACCTGGCAGTATGCCAATAAGGGAGAAGGAGCAAGATCTGTTTCCACTCGGATGACCATATTAAGAAAGTCCGCTTGATCCGTGTACCCCACAGGGGCAGTTTCATAGACGGCGGACTTATTAGTAATTTGAATCGATGCGTGTTCATCCAGGAGAGTCAGCGCGTCCTGAAGGAACTCTTCTCTTGTATTAATATTGGATCCTAATGCAATGAAGGCGATATTTCTCATGAATGGCGGCTCCTGTGAATCTCAACGGCAACAGAGTCATAATGCCCCGGGATCGGCGGGTCCGGTTTGTACCCTTTGACCGTACATGCTTCTAACAGGTCGAAAGAGAGAAAGAGTTCCGCAGCTATTTTCTCTACCAGCGTCTCGACCAAACGATATGCCTCCCCTTCCACAACCTTCTTCGTCACTTCATAAACAGCGCCGTAGTCTATAGATTTGGTCATATCATCACTGGTCGATGCCGGTTTCAAGTCCAATTCCAGCTGCAGGTCGACATAAAATCGCTGTCCCAATTTATTTTCTTCCGGAAAAAGGCCGTGATATCCCCAGAACTCCATTTGATTAAGATAAATTTTATCCATTCTTCTTCACTCCTATCATAGCATCCATCATCTTCGTCATTTTCACTATTGGCTCTACATCATGGACACGTACCATATGTACGCCTTGCGAGATCCCAAAACAAACCGTTGCACCAGTTCCCTCCATGCGTTGATCCTTCGGAAGATCCAGCACCGTTCCAATAAAAGACTTTCTTGATGTGGCAAGAAGAATCGGATAACCCAGCTCGTGAAAGTCATTTAAATGACGCATGACTACAAGATTATCTTCCTGCGTTTTGGCGAAACCGATACCTGGATCAAGAATAATCTGGTGGTCTTTTACGCCCGCTTCCTTCGCGATGGCCACACTCTGTTTCAAATCTGATTTCATATCTTCGATTAAGGATCCGTACGTTTTGTCTGTACGGTTATGCATAAGGATAATCGGTACATCATAGCGGGCAGCAACGTCGGCAATTTCCGGTTCTTTCTTTGCGCCCCATACATCATTAATAATGGAGGCCCCTGCTTCTACTGCCTGTTTAGCCACTTCCGCCTTATACGTATCAATAGAGACCGGAATATGCACAGCGCGAGTAACAGCTTTAATAATCGGCAACACCCGTGCCAGTTCTTCTTCTTCTGAAACAGGCGCATGCCCTGGGCGTGTGGATTCGCCCCCTATATCAATAATATCCGCACCGGCTTCTTCCATTCTGACTGCTTGTCTTACAGCATCATCCATATCATTGTATAGTCCCCCGTCCGAAAAGGAGTCCGGGGTTACATTCAATATTCCCATAACATGTGTCCGTTCATTCAACGTAAATGTCTTCTGAGGTGTCTCTAATGTAAAAGCCACGCTTGATTCCCTCGTTTCCAAATAATTTCTTCCCCTATCTTACAACATTTTTTAATTTCTATCAGGAACTTCTTATATAAAAAAACTGCACCCCTTCAAAAGGAGTGCAGTTCCCATTATTTACTCTTCGTCGAATTGATAAAGTGGTGTAGACAGGTAGCGCTCCCCATTACTCGGAATAATCGCTACGACTTTTTTCCCTTTACCAAGCTTCTTCGCCACTTGTTTGGCTACGTGAATCGCAGCTCCGGAAGAGATTCCGCCAAGGATTCCATCTTTCCTTGCAGCATCTCTTGCTGCAGCAAACGAATCATCCTTCGACACAGTGACCACTTCATCATAAACTTCTGTGTCCAAGATGCCGGGAACAAAACCTGCTCCGATTCCCTGAATCTTGTGCGGCCCCGGGCTCCCTCCGGACAATACCGGAGACTCTTCCGGTTCAATAGCATAAATCTTAATATCCGGATATTTTTCCTTGAGTACTTTACCAGCTCCGGTGATTGTTCCTCCAGTACCAATCCCTGCAACAAAGGCATCCAACTGATCGCCCATCTGCTCCACGATTTCCGGTCCTGTCGTTCTTTCATGAACAAGTGGATTTGCTTCGTTATTGAATTGTTGCGGCATGAAATAACCGTGCTTCTCTTCCAGTTCTGCCGCTTTTTTAATCGCGCCCTTCATTCCATCACTACCAGGAGTGAGAACAAGATCCGCACCATACGCACGCAGTAAGTTACGACGTTCTTGACTCATCGTATCAGGCATAACCAGAATTGCTTTGTAACCTTTAGCTGCAGCGATCATCGCAAGACCGATACCAGTATTACCGCTTGTCGGTTCGACGATGGTATCTCCAGCTTTCAGACGTCCGGCCTTCTCGGCCTCTTCTATCATAGAAAGGGCAATCCGGTCTTTCACGGAACTCCCGGGATTCATGTACTCAAGCTTCAAGTAAACGTCTGCACTGTCTGCATCTGCGCTTCCGTTCAATTTAACTAAAGGCGTTTGTCCAACCAACTCTGTAACATTATTTACGATTCTCATACATTCACTCCTAAAACCAAGTATTTTTATAGGATTTAAACCTAATGTACTTAAAAAATCGTCAATTGTCAAACATTTCAATCATTATTTCGACTTATTTTTCCTTTGAGTCAAACTGCATTGCATGGTCCATAAGGAGCGCTTCTCCTTATAATAAAAGAAATGGCGGATCACAATCACCCGCCATTTCAAACTTATTATTCTCCGGTACGAATTATGAATCAGAAGACGTTGATTTCAATGCTTCTAATTCGTCCACGCCGAAGTGATATTCCTCATTACAAAAATGACACTTCGCTTCGGCTCCTTTATCTTCCTCAATCATACGTTCAATTTCTTCGTTACCAAGACTTGAAAGCGCCATTTCGACACGCTCTCTTGAGCAGTGACATTGGAATTTAATCGGCATCGAATCCAACACACGTACATTTTCTTCCCCTAGAAGGGCGTACAGAATTTCTTCCGGTGATTTCCCATCACGCACTAGAGAAGAGATTGCCGGCATTTCCGACAGTCGTTTCTCAATCAAACTCGTTGTCTCTTCATCCGCCCCAGGCATCATTTGAATAATAAAGCCGCCCGAAGCAAGGATGGTGTGGTCTGTATTCACTAATACTCCAGCGCCTACAGCAGAAGGAACTTGTTCCGATGTTGCAAAGTAATACGTGAAGTCCTCACTGATTTCACCGGAAACAATAGGAACCTGACCGGTGAAGTGATCTTTCATCCCCAGATCCTTAACGATACTCAATGTACCGGATGTACCGACCGCACGGCGCACATCCAACTTTCCTTTTTCATTCAAATCGAAATCGACATGTGGATTTTTAATATATCCACGGACTTCTCCTTTGGCATTGGCATCTGCGACGATTGGTCCAGCCGGGCCGTCTCCTTCTACTTTAACGGTCAGTTTGTCTTCCCCTTTGAGCATAGCACCCATCATGGAACTGACTGTCAGCGTTCTTCCCAGCGCGGCAGATGTCGTCGCCCACGTGTCCTGCCTGCGTCTTGCTTCTTCCACTGTATCTGTAGACTTAACTGCAAACGCTCTGACCTGACCGTCAAAAGCTATTGCACGCACTAAATAATCGGACATGCTGATCATTCTCCTTTAAATACTTCTTTTTCTTTGTTGCGCTGATATATCTTATGCAGACCTTTCAAAGTCAGATAAGGATCTACATGGTCGATCGTCCGGGACTGACCTGCAATTAAGTTGGCTAGACCTCCCGTTGCGATTACCGTAGGGGTTTGTTCCGCTGTTTCCTTCATCCGCCTTACCACTTCATCCACTTGACCGACATACCCATAAAACACACCGGACTGCATTGCTTCAACTGTGCTTTGGCCGATGACTTGTTCCGGTTTCTTAATTTCGATCTTAGGAAGCTTGGCAGCCTTGGCATACAATGCCTCCATGGAAATATTTATTCCCGGGGCAATAGCCCCTCCCAAATATTCCCCTTCCGCATTAATGTAACAATACGTCGTTGCCGTTCCGAAATCAATGATGACCAGCGGCAGCTCATATTCGTCTTTTGCACCGACAGCATTCACGACCCGATCCGCTCCGATCTCTTCCGGGTTCGGGTATTTCATCTCAAGGCCGTGATCCACATGACCATCTCCGATGATCATCGGCTGCTTTTTAAAATAATAACGAGACATGCGCTCCAGTGCAAACATTATGGGCGGAACAACAGAAGAAATAATGACTCCGTCCATATCTTCAAAGCGAAGACCTTCATGATCGAACAAAGACTTGATGAGCATTCCGAATTCATCTTCTGTTTTATGACGATCCGTCTTGATCCTCCACTGATATTTTAATGTATCCCCTTCGAATACACCTAGTACTGTATTGGTATTTCCCACATCAAGGACAAAATTCATACGTATAGCCTCCCGCATCGTTTCCTTCGGCTACCATCATATCACAACAACGGTTCCCGCGCGCTTCTGCGGCACAGGAAAAGCCACACCGCTCGGGTCATGAGCTGGTGTGGCCTGGTTAAATCAGATTAAGAACGACGGTCTTCGGAATCAGGGGAATGGTTATCTCCCTCTTGCTCCGCTGTGTCTGCTTCTTTTTCCTCTTTCACGGTATCTGTTTCCTGTACATTTTCCTCATCTTTAGACTGGATGTTGACGCGTACGTCCTCATCAACAGAAGAGGTGTTATTTTTTATCTTCGCATTGTTTTCCTGTGCAAGTGCTTCCAGTTCTTCATCCGTAGGTAAACGCCCTTTGTCGAAAAGGGAACGGATTTGGACAGCATCAAGCGTCTCAATATCCAACAATGTCTGCGCGATTAACTCCAACTTATCCTTGTTCTCGGTAAGAATCGTCTTCGCACGGTCATAGCAATATTCAATGAAGTTTTTAACTTCCTGATCGATTTCATAAGCGATTTGATCACTATAGTTCTGTTCATTTTGGATATCACGGCCCAAGAATACTTGACCGCCTGAATTGGAACCGAACTGAAGCGGACCGAGTTTCTCGCTCATTCCGTACTCGGTAACCATCTTACGAGCGATGTTAGTCGCACGCTGGAAGTCGTTATGAGCACCTGTACTCACTTCACCGAAAATGATTTCCTCAGCAACACGTCCACCCAGCAAACCTGTAATCTTATCGAACAGTTCCGGCTTCGTCATGAAGTAACGATCTTCTTTCGGAAGCATTACGGCATAACCGCCGGCTTGGCCACGAGGAACGATGGTAACTTTGTGAACCATATCGGCATCATCAAGCACCATACCGATTACCGTGTGACCACTTTCATGGTGAGCAACGATGTCACGTTCTTTCTTGGAAATGACACGGCTCTTCTTAGCAGGTCCTGCAATGACGCGATCGATCGCTTCATCGACATCATCCATATCAACCTGTTTCTTATCTCCACGGGCAGCTACAAGAGCTGCTTCGTTCAAGAGGTTCTCAAGGTCTGCACCTGAGAATCCCGGTGTACGCAATGCAATCGTCTTCAAGTCGACATTTTCAGCCAACGGCTTGTTCTTCGCATGAACGCCCAAGACTGCTTCCCGACCTTTGACATCCGGACGATCTACCGTAATCTGACGGTCGAAACGACCTGGACGCAGTAGTGCAGGGTCCAGAATATCAGGTCTGTTGGTAGCCGCGATGATGATGATTCCTTCGTTCACGCCGAAACCATCCATCTCTACAAGAAGCTGGTTCAGTGTCTGTTCACGTTCATCGTGACCTCCACCAAGACCTGCTCCACGCTGACGACCGACTGCATCGATCTCATCGATGAAGATGATACCAGGTGCGTTCTTCTTCGCATTCTCGAACAAGTCACGAACACGGGAAGCACCGACACCGACAAACATTTCAACAAAATCAGAACCACTGATAGAGAAGAACGGCACTCCCGCTTCCCCTGCAACAGCACGGGCCAGCAATGTCTTACCAGTACCAGGAGGCCCCACTAATAGAACCCCTTTAGGAATACGCGCTCCGACAGCAGAGAATTTGCGAGGGTCTTTCAAGAAGTCTACGACCTCTACAAGCTCCTGCTTCTCTTCATCTGCTCCGGCAACGTCTTTAAATCGTACTTTTTTCTTCTCTTCGGAATACATCTTCGCCTTGCTCTTACCGAAGTTCATAACACGGCTTCCGCCGCCCTGAGCCTGATTAAGCAAGAAGAAGAATAAGATGAAGATAATGATGAACGGAATAATGGAGGTCAAGAATGTCACCCATGCACTAGGCTGCTCTTCTTCTTCCACATTCAGAACACTTTGTTCCTGAGCCGTCTGTGTAATGTTCGAAATCACTTCATCGTTAGCAGGGATGTTAGCAGTGAAGGATCCTTCCCCTTCAGCCGCACCTTCTAACTGACCACTGACACGAAACACCCCATTGACAGGCTGGATCGTCATCTCCTCAATATCACCGTTATTCAATTTATCGTAAAACTCATTGACATTTAACTCTTGTTGCGCATCACCTTGCCCTCGGAATAGACCGACTACGCCGATTACAACGAGGAAGATAAGTAAATAAAATAAGGTGTTACGAAATATCCGGTTCATTGCCTACCTCCTCCCAAACGAGAAAAACTATAGTAAATACTACCATACAAAAAACGGACGATACAACTAATTACCCTTGATGACAAAGAGTTGACGCTCTGCGAAAAACTACTACGATCAGCCGCCATAGACTTCCGGCTTCAAGACACCTACATATGGAAGATTGCGGTATTTCTCCTGGTAATCCAATCCGTATCCTACGACAAACTCATCAGGAACACGGAACCCTACTGTATCCGCCTTAATGTCAGCACTTCGGCCGGTCGGTTTGTCCAGTAACGTTACAATTTTAATGGATTTGGCTTTGCGGTACTTAAACAGGTCCACTAAGTAAGCAAGAGTTCTTCCACTGTCGATAATATCCTCAACGATCAAGATGTCGCGACCTTCCACTTTCGTGTCCAAGTCTTTTACAATCTTGACTTCTCCGGAAGATTCCATACCTCCGTGATAACTGGAAACATCCATAAAGTCCATTTCCAGATGCGTTTCTACACGTTTCAAAAGGTCTGTCAGGAATGGGGTTGCACCCTTCAGCACTCCGATTGCCAGCGGAAAGCGCCCGTTATATTCCTCTGTCAATTGGGCTCCCAATTCTTTACACT
Source organism: Bacillus sp. SB49 (assembly GCF_000469135.2). NCBI lineage: Bacteria > Bacillati > Bacillota > Bacilli > Caryophanales > Bacillaceae > Bacillus > Bacillus sp. SB49. Next base: position 121,021 of record NZ_CP048117.1, on the reverse strand, counting down.
TCTCCTGAATCTCCTCTTCGGAAATCAAGACCTTTTCAATGTCGTTATGCATGATTGCTCCTCCTACGTGTCTGCTTTGTTTTTATAATGTAACCGAAGCCATGTACCTGATGAAGGGTCTACGGGAGTCCCGCTTCCTCTTAGACCTGCCACCCATATGATCTTTCCGGTCTGGTCCGTAACAATCGGCCAGGAATCACGCAATGCAGCAGGAACCTTCTGATCGATAAAAATATCTTTTACCTTTTTCGATCCGTCCATTCCTTTCAACCTGATCCGATCTCCATTCTTCCTGGAACGGACGATTAACGGCAGCTCTACGTGAGCGGTATCACATATGTACATAGTATGACCTTTAGTATCCAACGTTTCTGTCCACTCCGCCTCCACCACCGAGCCGTCGGGTGTAACGACATGCCCGCCGGGTTCCAACTGGAACCAATAGGGGGCTGCTCCACTTTTCTTTTGGAAAGAGAGCGTGACTTCATCATAGGCACGGACAACTTTCAAACCGCCCGGGAAGTCCAGCATTACGTTTGATTTTTCACCTTTTAACAGGTCTAGAAACAGATCTTCATGCAGGTAAGATATGTCTTCGGTCTGCTTCACATACAGATAGTTCAATATTAGATGAAAGGCAGTCCTTTGTAAAGCTGGCGGGAAGGTTTTGAATGTTCGCACAGACAATTGTACGAATTTCTCAACATTTGTAGAAAAATGTACGGTTTTCAGCACTTCTTCGGCCTGTTTCCTTATGTACGTTCTCTCTTCCCTCGCCCTCTCACTCCACGCCTGCATGTGTTCATGCAGCTTCGGGTTCTGCTCTTTCATGAAGGGCAATACATACTTACGAAAAGCATTCCGTGTATAATCCGTCTGTTCGTTTGAAGGATCGTGCTTCGCCTCGATACCGTGCCTATCCAGATAAGCGGCAATATCCTGTTTGGATACTCCCAGGAGCGGGCGGATAATTCTTCCCGTACTGAAAGGCCGCTCAAGCGGCATCCCCTGGAGTGCTTCCGGCCTTGCACCCCTGACCATCTGCATAACCATCGTTTCTGCCTGATCATCCCCGTGATGCCCTGTAGCAAGCACATCGGCATCATGTGCTTCCATCATCTCCTCGAAAAAACGATAGCGTAAATCTCGCGCCGCTTCCTGGGTTCCTTTCCCTGTCCATTCTTTGTACGTTTGTACATCCACGGAAGTTCCGACAAATTCGATTTCCCACTCCCTGCATATACGCTCCACGAACAAGAGGTCCTCCTGAGACTGGACCCCTCGCAGGCCATGGTCAACCGAAAGCGCCGTCAGCCGGAAAGGGATGTCCTCACGCAGGAGATTCAAGAAGTGCAGAAGTGCCAGAGAATCCGGACCGCCCGATACAGCTGCCAACACCACTTGGTGAGGCTGTATCAACTGATGTTTCGTGATGAATGCACGAACATTGCGATCCATGACATGTACCTCCTGTCTGTAATTTCAATCTAACTAATCCTATCGTATCACTCTTCGATCTATCTGCAAAAGAATACCCACTAAATAAAGAAACTTATTATCGACACCCCGAAAAGAAGAGCAGATACGAGGGAAAATACGGTCCACTCCTTTGTTTCCATATCCTCTTTCTTTCGTCTGACATAACGTGTCTGGTTGTTTTGAGCTTTCTTGCTGCTCATCAATACGCCAGAAAGAGCCTGCTTCATTTCCCGGGAATTAATGTATCTGCCTCTCCAACAGTCTTGTATGAAACGCCGATATGGTTTTAGAAGATCTGACTGCTGCAGCTTATGTTCCAGTGTCTTCTTTGGACTGGAGCCTCGTTCGAACCGCTTCGGGTACGCCATCTCCATCATAATCATCGTTACAGCGAAGAGGTCGTAAGATGGTTCCGCCCTTCTCGATCCCATCCCCCAGTACCCCCTGTCATAAAACTCGGTGTACTCCTTGATCGCTCTTCCCAATGCTGTCACACCTCCTACATCGATCCAACGAACTTTGGAAGCGGACATAAGGAGGTTATCCGTTTTTAAATCGCCAAATACATAGCCTGCCTGATGGAGATGATCCAAATCACTGAGAAGCTGCAGTGTACATATACCGATCCAGTCTTTCGTCTTTCCTTTAAGGAATTGTTCTAAAGGAATTCCGTCTATATATTCCATGACATAGAAAGGCATAGCCTTTCCGCCTATTCTTGTCCAATCATCGACGTCAACAAAAGAAGGCCCAAGCTTGACCCCTTGGACCTTGCTGAACTTCTTCAGCATATTCACTTCCATCATCATGCGCGAGCTGTCCTCTCCCGCCTTCAAGGCGTACTTGCGCCCATTTTCATTCCGGCACAAAAAAACCGTACCACAAGCACCCGAGCCCAGCTCTCGGATGATTGTGTAGGTTTTTCCATTCCACTTTCCTGTCACCTTCGCTCCAGGTTGAAGATTAATTACCTGTTTCTTCATAAGGATCGACCTCATCTCGCATCGTACGGAATAATGGCTTTTCGGCAAACGCATAGATCGCCTCTTTCAGTGCAGGTCCAGTCGGTGTGTACCCTCCACTGTTCAATTTGGAGAAAATGCCGTTGATTTCCCCTAGTTCCGGCGTCCAATCCACCATGCGTTTGATGGTTCGCTTCGGATCAGGGAACGTGTAGACGCTGAACTGATTCGATCCGGTTCTTGCATTCAAACTTAAGGATAAGTCATACAATGCATCTTTGACCGTCGGCAGCTTGTGATGCATGCTTGCACTCGTGTCGACAAGCACGAGAACTTCCAAATCACAACTTTCTCCAAGCTCATCCACCACCTCCACGACTTCCCCCCGCTGTTCCGGAGGTAATTCCTCAATCGTCTGGCTCTTTCCGAGGATCTCCTGCAATTCTTTATTAACGACTCCTTGTATCGTTTGGGTCATGGCTTGTCTCGTCACCATCTGCACGGTTTGGGACAAACTTTGTTGATAAACAATTTGACTGACGCCTCCACCCGCCTCTGCAATGGACTCTACTTCCTCAAGCCCCTGAGGTTGTCCGTTCTGACGATCGTCAAGAACGCCAATCACATTGACCGTTATGCCCTGATTCCTGGCAAGTGCTGCTACAGCAATCGGGTCTTCTCCGTGGTTTGAGCAACCATCCGTTAATAAAAGAATCTGCTTCAGTCGGCCTGGTTTCATGTTGGATCCCTCCTGTTTCGTTGCTCTCAGCTTCGCCGAAACGGAGGAAATATATACTAAATCACGCCTCTTTTTTCTCTGCTGGAATGGAGGACCACTCCGGCATATACCGATCAATTCTGGCGACGATAATCGTCATATCATCATCGATCGTTCCTGCTTGGGCGCGAATAACTTCTTCTAATAAAAGATCCGCGATAATCTGCGGGTCTTTCTCTGTTATACCTTTGATCCGATGCTTGAGCCACAATTCCACATCATCCAGCTGTTTCGGACCTTCCAAAATCCCGTCGCTCATCATGATAAGGAAATCTCCCGCTTTCAATTGTTCACTCGTCATATCGACGTCGACTTCCGGGATAATTCCCATTGGCAGGTTTCCTGACTCCACAGTAAGGATCTGCCCGCCTCGTTTGATAAAGCTCGGTGTGCTTCCTACCTTAATAAATTTGGATGTCGCCTTATGCAGGTCGATCACCGCTAAATCGAGAGTAGAGAAGATTTCATCATTCGTACGTAGAGATAGAATGGAATTAATGGACTGGATCGCGACAGACTCCTGAATCCCTGACTGCAGAATTTGTTTCAGCAGCCGGAGCGTTTCCATACTTTCTTCATGTGCCCGCTCCCCATTCCCCATCCCATCACTGATTGCAAGGGCATATTTCCCTCTGCCCAATTCCATCATGGTGTAACTGTCACCGGATATGAACCCTCCTCCTTTTGCCGCGTGTGCGACGCCTGATTCAATCGAATAATGCTTTGCCGAACCAAAAGATAAATAACACCGGCCGTTCGGATAAGGAGAAATCTCCTCCATCGTCACAACAATCGTCTCCCCTAAGATATCGGACAATACCGGCGCAATGATCTTGGATCCTTCTCCGCGGTAATTCTCAATTTCTACAATTAACTCCAAGTCCATGTTTCCTTCATCAAGCGAGTAGATTTCAAGTTTCTGAATAATCATCCCCATTCGTTCCAGTGCATGATAAATGATCTGTTCTTTATGTTCGTGCTGCTCCCGCTCCTTTACAATCTCTTTGGCGAAATTATTCATGACCTCTGATACACCCTGCAGCTGCTCCGCTACGAATTTGCGGCTCTCCATCACCTGCCGCTTCAGCTGCTTATTAGCATGATAGAAAGATAATTCATGATTCATCGTATCGATCAGCTTCTGTGATTTCACACAGTGCTGGTCTACATTTTTCCTTAAGAGCCGGCTCGGTTCCCCCTTCTCATCCAGCTCATGCATCAGATCAGTCATTAAATCATGGGTGTCGTCGAACTTACTCACCCAGCATTTCTCCTTCTTAAAGCACGACTGACACGTTTTCTCCGTTACATGACTGAGAAAATAATCGACCTCCTCCGCTTGTCCTTCGTCTACTTTCGGCTGTTCCAATGTAAAACTCTTCGATAACGCCTGAAATACGTCGGAAAACTTTCCGACGCGTACAGCCGTCACATCTCTAACCTTCTGCAAATATTTTTGCTGCTCTGAATGATGTTCTTCCGTTCCCGGAATGTATTTCGATAATTGTGTCACCCATGAATTCGGAGTCAATATAAACAAAGCCACCGCCCACGCAGACGCCCACAGAGAAGACGGCAGACCTGCCCCACTGTTCATATAAAAGCCGATAAGAAGGGTGCCGACGATGAGCCCAGCACTCACCCCCAACTTCTTCCCTTCTTTCAATAAACCACCCAGCAAGCCCGAGAATGCAAGCAGGCTCATTTGATAGATATGATCCATGTTAGACAAACTTAATACGAGTCCTGTCACGACTCCTACCGTCGACCCGATCGCCGCCCCCGCGATATAGGCCAACAAAACAACTAAGTACCGTGCAAATATATCCACAACTGCTACCCCTTGAATCTGCCAACCGATCATGCCTGTCAATACAGAAGCTAACAATATGATCAAACAAACAATCTCTTCATTCTTTAACGTAGGTTGATATCTTTGTGGTGTTAAAATCGGAAGACTCTGCATAAAGATTAGTACAAGGATGAAGCTCAATACCCCTTCTGCCGCCATTAATGTAATTTCGTAAAGCTGCCAGCGATCGAGCAGTGCCAGACTGACGGTCCTTGGTATGAGACTGGCAATCAAGGCGAGTGCCGGCAGCCATCTCTGGGGGTGACTTGTTTTGCGCACTCCCAGACTTAAGAGCAAAAAAGCCAGCGACGCTCCGACGATAAACCCCGCATGACTGTAGCTGTATGTAGAAGCTCCAGCAGCCATCATAATGGTGACCGGTATAACCAGCGGCCGCTTCAACCACCAGATCACGGCCAGGAACGCAACACCGAAAGGGGCCATGGACGATAATATAATCGCTCGTCCCAGTAGTAGTGCAAGAAGCATGTGGAACACGCCTTTGTTCGCCATGAAGGAGAACGTTCCGAAAGAAACCTTCTGTAAACCTTGTACAATTCCTGATCCTCGAACAGCCTGACGACTTTCCCGTTTTGATACAGTACCCAACATCTATCACCACTCCTTTGTGAAACCTATTAAACCACAGCAAGAACAAGCATTTTGTCAAAACAACAGGAGAGCAGAAACAAAAACTTCGATGGTTTTCCCACGAACGGATGGAGTTTCTACAAAATGTCTCAGGTCCAACCCCCTTCTCCCCCATAAACCTCCTTCATTCCCTAGCGAAATAGACAGACTTATCTGATATTTTTATTTGTTGTTGACACTTTTTTTATCATGGTGTACTATATTTCTTGTGCCTTTGAGATAACTATTTAAAAATATGGCGGTGTAGCTCAGCTGGCTAGAGCGTACGGTTCATACCCGTGAGGTCGTGGGTTCGATTCCCTCCGCCGCTACCATTATTTTTTCAAATACATAAAGGCCCGTTGGTCAAGCGGTTAAGACACCGCCCTTTCACGGCGGTAACACGGGTTCGAATCCCGTACGGGTCATCGAAAGCATTCTTGTCCTAAAAAAGCACGCCTCCCTATGGAGACGTGCTTTTTTCTTTCGCATAGAAAGATAAGCAGCAAAAAAGCAGATCCGCCATCGGATCTGCTTTTTCTATAAGTTATGAAGACGCGCACCTTTTACTCATTGTCCTAGACAGCAAGCTATCCTCTTTTAGCACCTCGACCTCCACGTTTGGATTCCGTGTGCTTTTTCAGTGATGCTAAACGCTCGTCGCTATCCTTGATAAAACGGTTCATCTTCTGTTCAAAAGACTCTACCGGTTTACGAGGTTTTGGCGGACGACGATTCTGGTTCTCTTTTGCCTTTTTTATGGAAAGGCCGATCTTACCGTCATCTCCAACATTAATGACTTTCACTTCCACCTGGTCGCCCTGGCTCAAGTGCTCATTAATGTCTTTGACATAGTTGTCGGCAACTTCACTAATGTGAACTAGACCCGTCTTACCATCTGGAAGCTCGACGAAAGCTCCGAAATTAGTGATTCCCGTTACCTTACCCTGCAGCTTGCTGCCTACTTCAATTGACATAAAAAAAATGCTCCTCCTTAAGTTTTCGATAAAAGTATCGTTCCTACATATTATATATAAGCTTTGAAAAGAGTGTCAATAAGACGGGTCCTCATTAGGCATTTTAAAGATAATTTCGCCTTCTTTGGAGAAGAAATAGTTCGTTCTGGCTATCTGCAGAACATAATCTTCATCATTTAACAGCTCGATCTCCTGTTCCAGCCCATTTTCCTCTTTTTTCAAAGCGGCCATCTCTTGCTGAAGTTGTTCGTACTGTTCGTTCTTTTCGGCATACACGGATTGCTGTTTCCAGTGATACACACCCATGGAGCCGGCAACGACCGTCACTAACAAGGCAAACATAACAAGACGACGAATCAAGCGTTTCTTCTTACGCTGGTGTCTGTCCATGTAAGCATCGTAGTGCTTCATGTATGTAGAATCCATGCGTGCTACTGACTCCGACTGTCTCTTTGCCATGCAGGCTCTGCCTCCTTTACCTCTTTAATCGTTTTATCCACTTGTTCCATGTATTCTTTATTTTATCCAAAAAACCTGCTGTTTTCCTTAAGTAATTTTTCATGTTTTTCGGCACAAGTCGCCAAATCACTCGTAAAATTAACCGGATCGGATAAAATATGACAAGAAACAATAGAATGATACCCTTTAAAAGTATCTTATAAACGCCAAGAAGTAAAGAAATAATAAGGAAAATGATGGATTTCGATGGAAGGAAAAGCACATAGTACACCAGCTTTTTCACAGCATTCCAAATTCCGAGCCATAAGCGGATCCAAGCTTCAAGCGCTCTTAAGTAAACCTTCTGAAACAATGCACGATAGGCGGAAAATCCACAGAGAATCGCCAGGAATACATAGACTCTAAGCTCACCATAGTTAGCCAGGTACAGCAAATAAAACAAAAATACCGCCTGAACGAACCAGAAACCAAGCTGATAAAAAACCTCCCGCCACGCGCGTTTATTACGCCGGCCGAAGATACGCTCGAATGTGTCCATGGAGGCTCCCACCCCCATCCCTCCCACAATCATAGAGAGGATGGTGATGAACTGTACCGTGAGCGTCATTTGAAGAGCTTGCTAAATAGTCCTTTAGCTTTCTCCCCTTGGTGTTCGTCCAGGTATGTCATCTCATGCATTTTACCCTTGATGGCCACCACACCGGAGTCCAAATCGAGATTCTTCATTTGTAGATTCTGCCCGCGGACGACGAGGTATCCCATGGATGTCTGAAGTAAGAACTCCTCGCTGTCGAAGCTGTCCACTTCTTTCACACCAGTGATTTCTATATTTCTCCGGTTCCAAACCTTCACATTATGTTCTGCCTGCTGTGTGCGCATACCATTGTTCTTATCGTAACCTTCCATTGATTCACACCCTCCTTCTCTAGTACAACCTATGAAAAGAAACAGGCGAATAGAACAAGAAGAAAAACCCGCCGTCCTCATGGACAGCGGGATAAGAACAGCATTATTGTTTCACCGGTTCTTCTTTCTTAATTTCATAAAGTGTCGTCGCTTCATCCTTTGTTACGTTTTCCTTGAGAGACTTCACTTCAATGGTCAAGATTTTCTGACCGAACTGGATCGTCAATTCATCGCCGACGGCTACGTTGCTTGCTGCCTTGCTTTGAGATCCATTGATGCTGATTCTGCCTTGATCCGCTACTTCTTTAGCCAGTGTACGCCGCTTGATCAACCTGGAAATCTTCAAGAATTTATCTAAACGCATCTGTTATTCCGCTCCTTTATTTTTTGCTTTCGCTTCTACCCACAATGCTTCCAGCGAATCAAGATCGTAGTCTTCCAGCTTACGCCCCTGCTGACCAGCCGCTGTTTCCATTAATGACAGCCTCGTCCGGAACTTGCGGTTGGTTCTTTGAAGAGCATTCTCCCCACTTATCTTGTAATGCCTCGCCAGATTAGCGATTGCAAACAACCAATCACCGAATTCCTTCTCCATCTCTACTTCATCCCCGGCATCACGCGCTTCGAGGAATTCCGCCCATTCTTCGTTCACCTTCTCTATTACGGGTTCCGCCGAATCCCAGTCGAATCCAACCTTGGCGGCTTTCTTCTGGAGCTCTTGTGCCTGCAGCAATCCAGGGAAGCTCTCCGGGACACTATCCAGAATAGAGGCAGGAGCCGCTCCCTTCTCTTCCTGTTTGATTGCTTCCCAGTTGGTCAACACTTCCTCCGCATCCCGAGCTTCCTCATCAGCGAATACATGAGGATGACGACGGATCATTTTATCCGTTATGGATATAATTACGTCATCGATTGTGAAAAATCCTTCATCTTCTCCAATTTGACTGTGAAGCATGACTTGAAGCAGGACATCTCCGAGCTCTTCAATCATATTCTCATCATCCACACGATTAACCGCGTCTATAAATTCATATGCTTCTTCAATCATATATTTGCGCAGAGATTCGTGCGTCTGCTTCCTGTCCCAAGGACAACCTTCCGGACTTCTTAAAATGCGGATCACTTCCCGGAGGCGGAAGAATTGATGGTTAAGGCGCTCCCTCTCCAGAGGAGGAACATAGAGACTCGTAAGGTTGTCTACTTCCACATGGCGGTCCAGTTCCTCCAGAGGTACAGTCGTAAGCTTCTCTGCAGAGCTTCCCGCCGCCGTTACCACCGTCACGGGATGACTGGCAGGCAGGTCTTCCAGCAGCGTCAGTTTCACTTCTGATGCAATCATACTGTCGTAGACCTGGCAGAGAATAATGTGATTTAAATATTGCAGTTCTTCCCGCTTCAAAGCAGTGGCATCCAGAAATTGAAATCCTTCTACAGGATCGATTTCCAGTGCCGAAAAGGTAGCATCCAGGTAACTCTGTCCCCCCAGTATTTCTACAGCGATGATTCCCGCTTCCCTTTTCTCCAAAAGGAGCTGAGTCGTTCGTTCTGCAAGCATTGGATGTCCAGGTACCACATAGAGAAGATCCCCTTCTGCGGATGCCTCGACCAACCTGTCTACGATTTCCTTGTAGACATCCCCAAACTGCTGATGAGACTCATATACATCATCAAAGCTGCGAAATGCCAGCCCCTCCTTCTCCAATTCGTGGACGACCGGGTGTTCTTTCGTCCTCATATAAACCGGTGATTCGGCATGGATCAACGCACGGTAAATTCCGAGCGGGAGTTGATTCAATTCCGCAGCACCAAGCCCGATTACTCTAATCGTGTTCATTCTTTCATTCCTTTCGGCAACAATTTCATCAACCATCTCCGGGCCGGCAGTGCGGCCACTTCCACTCTTGTGAAACATCCGCACTTAAGCAGGAGCAATAAGTAAAGAGCAGCACCGACACCTACTCTCACAAGCACAAATAATAACAGCCAGATACGGCTTCCTGATATATTCACATATGGTAAAACAGCATCAATAATCCACAGACCGACAACCATCCCGGAAGCAGAAACAAAGACAGCCCGCCAAGGTAATGCGAACCATTTCCTCCATGGGATCTCTTGCCTTAAGAGTACGATATTTCCCACTAAAACGAAAGCAACAGCTATTATGGATGAAACCGCTGTGCCATAGACACCGAACGCAGGTATCCACACTAAGTTGCCAAGCGTCTTCACAACTACCCCTATCACCAGGATCCCAGCTGTCTGTCTCATATATCCCAGCCCCTGCAGGATAGAGGACAGGGTGATGATCAACGAACTGAAAATGATAACAAACATAAACACTCGGAGTGGACCGGTTCCTGCTTCATCCCGAAAGAAGGAAATGTTGATGTCCCGAAACAGATACATCAGTCCCACTGCTGCGCCTGCAGCGATTATGAGAGTGAATTTTACTGCCCGAAACGCATCCCTTTCTACCGCGCTTTTTTCTTTCTCCCATCGTTTTCGATTGATGGACGGCAGAACAGCGAGTGCAAGGGAAGATGCAAGGACCGTCCCTAACTGAACGAGCGGCTGGCCGCGGTCAAAGACCCCTTTTGCCTCCCGGGCTTCCGTTACACTGAATCCGTTATCCATTAGACCAGGTATCATGGTAAACGCATCTATGAGCTGAAGAGATATCAATAACATATAATTCAAACAGATGAAAATCCCGTTGAGCAGGATCCTCCTCCCCATCTTCGGGTCGACCGAAGAACGCTCCCACGTCCAAAAGGAAGGGGTCTTTCTAAACCATACGTACAGAAGCACCGCAGCACCAAAGGCACCAAGCATGGATCCAGCGGCGGCACCAAGACCGATCCGGTACACTTCTCCGCCCCTCATTACAGAAATAGCGGCAGCGAGAATAAGCCCTACCCGCAAGAGCTGTTCTGTAATTTGCGAAATCGCCGTGGGCCCCATGTTTCCCCGCCCTTGAAAGACGCCCCGGAAGATAGCTGCAAAAGGAACAAGCAGGAATACGGCAAAAGATGCGCGCAGCGCGGAAACCAGGCGCGTATCGCCCATCACCGAAGCGAGATCAGATGCCATTAAATAACCCGCACTAAAAATCAACAGACACAAACCCGACATGTACCCAAAAACCGGAAGATAGAAGGAAGGAATCGACAGCGGCCGTTCTCCTTTTTCAGCAACTAATACAGAAATAGCCGCAGGAAATCCATAGAGTCCCAGCAGAAGTGCAACACCCAGAATAGGGTAAACCTGCTGATAAATATAAAAACCGATATCTCCCGTCAAATTTTGAAGAGGAATTCTGTAACCTGCACTGATGACTTTGCTGATCAAACCGGCGAGAGTTAAGATGAAAGCTCCTTTTAGAAAGGAGTTGGAACGTGTATGAGTCATTGCGAAACCTTTCTTTCTTATGTATATTCGAAGCTTTCATTATACCATATGAAAAGGTCAGATCCCTTAACCCGCTCGGACCTGACCCTGTTCACTACTCCATTTGTTTCGCCAGAAAGCTGGCAGCTGTCTGCAGCGCTTTTGTCATACTTTCCTCCATTGGTGATCCTTCTTTATTAAAGGCAATCACACATCCAATCGGGTCTCCCTGGGCGATGATAGGATAAATAATGTAGGAAATAACGTCTTCTTCCTGCCCTTGGACAAACTCAACCGGATCCGGATGCTTTTCAAAAGACATCGTTCTGGTATCCATAATTTCTTCGACTTTACTCCCAATCGAGCGATTCATGTACTCCTTCTTCACGCCTCCGGCCACGGCTATAAACTCATCCCGGTCGCAGATCAAGACAGGAGATTCCAACGATTCACTCAGCGCTTCCGCATATTCCTTAGCGAAATCACCCAGCTCACTAATCGGCGAATACTTCTTAAGAATAACTTCTCCTTCACGGTCAACGAAAATTTCTAAAGGATCCCCTTCACGAATCCTCAATGTGCGGCGGATCTCTTTCGGAATAACTACACGTCCTAAATCATCGATACGGCGTACTATACCAGTTGCTTTCATCCTTTATGCTGCCTCCTTTTCTGTGATGAATTCCATTCTTTCTCCTGTTGAAGCGCAAGCAGAATGAGCGGGTGATTAAGGATAGTATGATTCAGCAGAAAAAACCTATGCACCCTTGGTATGGTTTTTTAAATAAATTATGTAAAAACCCCCACTTTCCATGGGATAAGTGGGGGTTCTTTCAAGCTGTAGTCGTTTCACGCATCATTTCCGGCAGTTTACTGATAAACTCTTCAACTAATTCATATTTGTTCCAATCGGCTTTTCGATTCCAGCTGATGGTCACCTTCAATTTCGTTTCTTCCGTGCCAAGTTGAACCATCCGCCCATACTTGTTGGCAAATTCGAACAGCTTCGCACCATCAACCTGCTGACTTTGTTCGGATTCCATCAACAACTCAATCTTCTGCTTACGTTCTGTAATGGCTTCGATCCGGGCTCGTTTGGCATACAGACGTATGGAAGAAACGCGGAACAAGTTGTCGACCTCTTCCGGATAATCCCCGAAGCGATCAATCAATTCATCCCGGAGGTCATGAATGTCCTCGACAGATTCAATCGCCTGGAATTGTTTGTACATATCTATTTTCTGCTTCTCATCCTTGATGTATTCTTCCGGAATATACGCATCGACCATCATATCCAGTTCCGGCTGGAATGGTTGGACCGCTTCCGGCTCTTTCCCTTGGCGTTTCGCTTCGATCGCATCCTTCAGCATTTGGGAATACATATCGAATCCGACAGAATCAATATATCCATGCTGTTGGGCTCCGAGCAGATTACCTGCACCGCGGATAGAAAGATCGCGCATGGCGATTTTGAATCCGGAACCGAGCTCTGTAAATTCTTTGATCGCCTGAAGACGCTTCTCCGCCACTTCTGTCAGGACCTTGTCTTTTTGGTACGTAAAATAGGCGTACGCTACACGGTTGGATCGTCCGACTCGTCCCCGCAGCTGATACAGCTGGCTGAGGCCCATTCGATCTGCATCGTAGACGATAAGTGTATTTACGTTCGGTATATCCACTCCCGTTTCGATGATCGTCGTACTGACAAGCACATCGAATTCCCCTTCCAAGAAGGAGAACATGACATTTTCTAGCTCGGTTTCGTTCATCTGCCCGTGAGCGAACGTTACTCTTGCTTCCGGTACCAGCGCGGAGATCTCCTGCGCCATCCGTTCAATATTTTCCACACGATTAAACAGGAAAAACACCTGACCGTCACGGGCCATCTCCCGTTCCACTGCTTCACGAAGAAAGATCGGATTGTACTCCAGGACGTAAGTTTGAATCGGGAAACGGTTGGCAGGAGGGGTTTCTATGACGGACAGATCCCTGACGCCGAGCATAGACATATGCAGCGTACGCGGAATCGGCGTCGCTGTAAGGGTCAGTACATCGACATTATTCTTCAACTGCTTGATCTTTTCTTTGTGTTTGACTCCGAAGCGTTGTTCTTCATCGACAATCAACAGACCAAGGTCTTTGAACTCTACATCTTTGGAAAGGATGCGGTGGGTACCAACGACGACGTCCACCAGTCCTTTGCGTAAACGATCAGACGTCTCCTTCAGCTGCTTCTTCGTACGGAAACGGCTCATCAGCCCAATGTTAATACCAAATCCCTGGAAGCGCTCCTGAAGCGTCTCAAAGTGCTGTTGAGCAAGTATGGTAGTCGGTACAAGCAAGGCTACTTGTTTGCCGTCTACAATGGCTTTAAATGCCGCACGAATCGCAACTTCCGTTTTTCCATAACCAACATCCCCGCAGAGGAGACGATCCATCGGGCGAATTTGTTCCATATCCTTTTTGATTTCCTCAATACACCGGATTTGATCTTCCGTCTCTTCATAAGGAAATGCTGCCTCAAATTCCCGCTGCATCTCCCCGTCTTCACTGAAGGCATACCCTTTCGATGCCTCACGCTCCGCATACAGCTGGATCAAGTCATCCGCAATGTCTTCGACAGAGGATTGGACTTTGCTTTTGACTTTCTTCCACTCGCTGCCTCCAAGCTTATAAACTTTCGGCTCTTTCCCTTCCGAACCGACATACTTCTGGATCAAATCGATTTGGTCAATCGGCACATACAATTTGTCGTTTCCAGAGTATTTAACCATAAGGAAGTCCTTATGGTTGCCCCCCATTTTCAATGTTTCTATACCAAGGTACTTCCCGATTCCGTGGCTGGCATGGACGATATAATCGCCCACTTTTAACTCCTGGTAGCTCTTGATCCGCTCCGCATTGGACATCTTCTGCTTCTTACGCTTCGGCTTGGCCGTACGTTTTTTGAATAACTCATTCTCTGTCAGCACCGCAAGCTTGTGCATCGGCCACTCAAAGCCACTGCTGATATTCCCTTGAACAATCGTCGGTTTGACTAATGGGAGCTTCACTTCTTCTTTACTGACGACGGCTTCCATGTCGTAATCGTCCAGGACACTTTGGATTTTCTCCTGACGTTTCTCATCAGGCGCCAGAATAACGACGGAGTATCCCTGCTTCTCCCATCGGTCCATTTCGTTCTTCAACAAATTCATCTGACCATGAAACTGCTGCATCTGTCTGCTGGATATGTTCACAACATTCTGGGGCTGTGTATTCGGAATATGACGCATAAACACAGACATATATAGACGAGGCTGCTCGATCTTATCCCACGTATCCTGCCAGTCGAAGGATATGTTCAGATCCCTCACCGTTTGATTAGCCTCCAGCAAGCTCTGATGCCATTCCGCCTCTTCCTGATCAAGACGGGTGGCTGTTTCCTGAATCCTGCTCATTTCATCCAGAATGACAAGGCCGTCTTTCGGAAGATAATCCAGTAAGCTTACCGGCTCTTCATAAAAGTACCCAATATACTTATACATCTCCTGAAAACGTTCCTGTTCCTTCAGTCTACCAAGGTCATGTTCCACGACCTGGGCAAGGGTTTCTTTCGCCTCGGATTTCGTCAACTTTTTCAACGATTGACTCAGTGCCGTTTCTAAACGATCGTGGGAACGGGCATAATCCTCTTCCCTCAACAGAAGCTCTGCTGCTGGCCCAACGACAACGGAATCAAGCTTATCATGGGACCGCTGCGTTTCTGAGTCGAACGTGCGAATAGAATCGACCTCTGTATCAAACAGCTCAATCCGATACGGGTGCTCCGATGTCAGCGGGTAGACATCTATAATGCCGCCCCTTAACGAGAATTCTCCGGGACTTGCCACCATTTCCGTCCGGTCGTAACCCATACTGATAAAACGGGTTAAGTATTCATCAAGATCCACTTCTTCTCCAACACGAAAAGGGAGCTGGTTATGCTCCCAATACTTTTTCGGCGGCATGATTCGTTTCAGAGCGGCTACCGGTGCAATCAACACACCGGACTTTTGATTCAACCACTGACTTAGCGCCTCGATGCGCTGACTACGCAATTCTGGACTTGCGACGGCAATTTCAGATGCAATCAATTCGTTAACCGGATACAGATGCACCTGCTCCCCGTCCGTCAATTCCTGCATGTCTTCATATAGCTGCTGTGCTTGAATCAGCTGATGGGTGACGAGAATAATCGGCCGTTTCAACGATTCACGCAGCATCGATATTAACACTGTTCTCGATGCTCCGGAAAGGCCGGCAACCATCTGTTCTTTCATCCCTGACTCATAGCCAGCTATCACCGAATGTATATCATCTTTTGGATATAAATAATCCTTTATTCCCTGCATATCGAATTCCTCCACCATCCGGATCTTCCATGATGGAAGATCACGATTTACTGAATGAAAAAGTCTAGCTCATGATAGTGTGGATTCTCGTCTAATGATTCTTTGCATGAATCACAAATCGTCCGTATATCCATATGCCCGTCCGTTGTCATGCGGACCATCTGCTCCTGGTCGGTGTCATTTAAAAGATCAAACCCCAACTGGGAGACATCCACTTGTGCAGCGTCCAATTCTCCAACTTGGTTCTCGCAGTGACGACAAAAATAACGTATTTTCATGTCCATCCTCCTCTAGGTTGATGGTACATAGTTTTACCGTCACAGGCGGGCGTTATACGGTTATCTGACGAGAGGCGACGATCATTTCACATTGTAATCATTCATCACTTCATTGAAAGGCTGATTGAGCCATGCTTCGCACGCTTGGACAGACTGTTCGATACTCTCTTCCACAGCCTCCCACTCTTCCTTATAGAAATCCCCCAACACATGGTCAATTACAGTCTGGGACCCATTCGGTCGGCCAACTCCTACACGAAGTCGTTTAAATTCTTTCGTACCAAGCTGGTCAATGATATTCCGGATACCGTTATGACCGCCGTGGCCGCCTTTCTGCCTTAAACGGATCTTCCCGGGAGGAAGATCCAGGTCATCGTAAACGACCAAAACATCCTCGACATCCATATCGTAATATTCCATCAATGGACGAAGGGACTCCCCGGAAAGGTTCATATACGTTTGAGGTTTC
The DNA here is from genome assembly GCF_000469135.2 of Bacillus sp. SB49. Taxonomy (NCBI): domain Bacteria; kingdom Bacillati; phylum Bacillota; class Bacilli; order Caryophanales; family Bacillaceae; genus Bacillus; species Bacillus sp. SB49. The sequence goes on along the minus strand of NZ_CP048117.1, from coordinate 104,468 downwards.
AACAAAACGACCTTTTCCCCGTCTACACGTTCCATCGTGAAGAGGCCGTTGAATTTCTTCTGAGTAAGTGTCCAGCCATTCTTCTCTGCCAGCTGGTCGACAATCATAAATCCGATATTATGACGTGTCTGTTCATATTTCCTGCCTGGATTACCCAGGCCTACGATACATTTCATACATAACTTCCTTTACTGTCTTTGTACTATTTCTCTATTATATCAAAGCATGGATAAAAATAATGTCACAATTCTTGGTCATTGAAAAAAGACGAAATACAAAAGAAGAGGACGCGCCTTCCGGCTACGCCCCCTTATCCTATTCCGTTGTTTACTCTGATTTCTCTTCGGAATCCCCATCTTCATCTTCTGATTTCTCATTGATGACTTCCGGTTCTTCGTCTGCATTATCTGTATCCGGCTCTTCCGGCATTTCTTCCGGTGGAGTTACGGAAACAATTGTCGTATTATCATCTTCTGTGATTTCATAACCGCGGGACTCTTTCAAGTCGCTGACCATCACACTGTCACCGATATTCAATTCAGAAACGTCTACGACGATTTCTTCCGGAATATCCGCTGGTTTAGCACGAACCGCCAATTCATAAAGCGGTTGTTGTACGACACCGCCTTCTCTGGCGCCGGCAGCCTCCCCTTCAAGACGGACAGGAACTTCTACATCCATCTCTTCTGACATGTTAACGATATAGAAATCTGCATGAATCAGCTGGTCCTTCAACGGATCGACTTGATATTCATGTAGCATAACATCCACTTTATCTTTTCCATCGATATCAAGGGAGATAATTGCGTTCTTCCCTTCATCACGCACAGTTTTAAGTAACTCTATGCTGTTAACAGCAACCGTGATCGGCTCTTTTTCTTTACCGTATACTACACTCGGCACATTGCCGTTAAGTCGCAGTTCACGAGTAGCAGACTGTTTGAGATCTTTTCTTTGATTTGCTTTAAGAGTAATAGCCAAATTAATCAACCTCCAGTAATTTACCAATCATAATAACAGTTTCCCGTTAAACAAGAGAGTTAAACCTAATTTTATAAAAAATCAGTCAAACAAGATGCTGATGGATTGACGTTCATGGACACGAATAATGGCTTCACTAATTAAACCGGCAACAGAAAGTTCTTTAATCTTCTCACTGGATTTCTCTTCCACTAAAGGAATCGTGTTCGTAACAACAAGCTCTTTAATCTTGGAATTATCGATGCGCTCAATCGCAGGACCTGAAAGCACCGGGTGCGTACAACATGCATATACTTCCTTCGCTCCATTCTCAACAAGAGCGTTCGCAGCAAGCGTAATTGTACCGGCTGTATCAATAATATCATCGATCAAAATAGCTGTTTTCCCTTCGATGTTTCCGACGATATTCATCACTTCCGCTACGTTCGGACGAGGACGACGCTTATCAATAATGGCAATCGGCGCTTTCAGGCGATCGGCCATTTTGCGTGCGCGGGTCACTCCACCGTGGTCAGGGGAAACGATGACGAGGTCGTCAAAGTTCTTCTCCTCGAAATAATCCGAAAGAATCGGCACACCAACAAGGTGATCGATAGGAATATTGAAGAAGCCTTGAATCTGCGGGGCATGCAGATCAAGCATCAGCACACGAGTCGCTCCGGCTGTTTCCAACAGATCCGCAACCAATTTCGCAGTAATAGGTTCACGCGGACGGGCTTTACGGTCCTGCCTTGCATATCCGTAGTAAGGCATAACGATGTTGATGGTTCTTGCAGAAGCTCGTTTCAGTGCATCGATCATAATCAGAAGTTCCATGATATGTTGGTTGACCGGTTCACACGTGGATTGCACCACATAAACATCACAACCGCGGATACTTTCTTCGATGTTGATTTGAATTTCGCCGTCACTAAAGCTTGTGACTGAACATTTCCCTAAGTCTACTCCGATTTGGTCGGCAATTTCTTTTGCCAGCTCCGGGTTGGAGTTTAGTGAGAATACTTTCAGTTTTGAATCCTTATATCCAGTTGCCATGGAATGGAACCCTCCGTTAATCTTTTTTGATCGATTTCATTTTAGTAGCGTAGCCTTCTTTATTCGTCTGGCGGGAACGCGCGATGGAAAGCGCTTCGGACGGGACGTCTTGATTGATCGTCGAACCGGCAGCGACGTAAGCTCCCTTGCCGACCGTGACAGGTGCAATCAAGTTGGAGTTACATCCAATGAACGCATCATCTTCAATAGTCGTCAAGAACTTATTCTCTCCGTCATAATTCACTGTTATTGTACCACATCCGATGTTGACACCACTTCCAACTTCCGCATCACCGATGTAGCTTAAATGAGAAGCCTTGCTGCCGTTACCGAACTGCGCCTTCTTCACTTCCACGAAGTTACCGATTTTGACATCATCGCCTAGAGAAGACTGCGGACGGATGTGGGCAAATGGTCCAATTTGGACTCTTGCGCCGATTTTGCTGTCAGCAGCAGCACTCTGCTTAATGCTCGTTTCTTTACCGACATGGCAATTTTTAATTGTCGTATGTGGACCAATAACGGCATCATCCTCGATAACCGTCTCTCCTTCCAACACAGTTCCAGGGTAAATCACCACATCCTGCCCAATGACGACATCCGGACCAATGTAGGTTTGATCAGGGTCCACCAATGAAACCCCGTTTCTCATATGCTTCTCATTAATTCGTTCTTTCATTAATTTCTCTGCTTTCGCCAATGCGACACGGTCATTTACTCCAAGGGACTCCGAAAATTCAGGTGTCTGATAAGCGGAAACCGTCTCCCCGCGGTCTTTCATAATTTCCACGACATCCGGTAGATAGTACTCTCCCTGGACGTTATCATTGGAAACGTTCTTCAGCGCTTCAAAAAGCATAGCGTTATCAAAGCAATACGTTCCTGTATTAATTTCCTGTACGGCCTGCTCTTCTTCCGAGGCATCCTTCTGTTCGACGATTCGCTCCACCTGACCGTTGCCACCACGGATCACGCGCCCGTATCCATGTGGATGTTCCGCATGGGCAGTCAAAATGGTTGCCTTCGCCCCTTCTGCATCATGGTGGTCAAGCAGTTTCTGGAGCGTCTCCCCCGTAAGAAGAGGAGTATCTCCGCAGACAACAACCGTCGTCCCCTGCTTGTCTGCCAGGATATCGTCTGCCTGCAGTACAGCATGTCCTGTGCCAAGCTGTTTTTCCTGGACGACATAGTGGCTGTCCTCACCCAGTTGATCCTGAACCTTCTCTGCTCCAAAACCAACAACAGTGATTAGCTCATCTAATTCCAATGTATTTAATTGATCGACAACGTGCTGTACCATAGGCTTCCCACATACGGGGTGCAAAACTTTATAAAGTTTCGACTTCATACGTGTACCTTGGCCAGCAGCGAGAACAACAGCGTAACGGTTAGTCATGAACGTACCTCCATCCTAATTATCCACTTTGAATCATATCTCAAACGTAGGGTGATTTCAACATTTGAGCCGGTGGGAAAAGGTAGGAATCGACATTTCTCCCTATCAAAAAAAGAGCCTGACCGCAGTGGTCAGACCCTTTGTTGTGCTTTAAGTATTACGAAGCTCCGGCTTCTTCAAATTCCACCCCTGCTTCGTCTTCTTCACCGGCCTGGTGGTAGGCTTCAAGAACAGCGTCCTGAATCTTTCCACGTGTGCCGGAATTGATCGGGTGTGCAATGTCTCTGAACTCCCCGTCCGGGGTACGTTTGCTCGGCATTGCTACAAACAACCCATTGTTGCCATCAATCACCCGTATGTCATGGACAACAAACTCCTGATCCAAGGTAATAGAAGCAATTGCTCGCATTCTTCCATCGGTATTCACGCGTCGCAGTCTCACGTCAGTTACTTCCATTAAATTCACCACCTTTATCCCAAAGGAACTTATGTTAAATAAATTCCACAAAACGGGAATAATTCCTGCTTATTTTTCTAAAAAATTTTTCAAATCAATTAATTTTTCACAAACAGGTATAGAAAAGGCCCCCATCACAAGGATGAGAGCCTGATTGACAGTCCTATATATTTTCCAGCAAGTTCCCAGGTCGTACTTCAATGGAGAATTTCCGTTCATCCGCATTGACGATTTGAACTAAGGAAAGGTAATCGTCCACGACACGATCCTCTTCATCGTCTTCGGCTTCTGCCAATACACCGATGCCGGCAAGCTCTGCGTCGAATTCCTTCAAGAGATTCCGCATGCCGTTGATCGTTCCCCCGGCTTTCATGAAGTCATCAATGATACATACGCGTGAACCTTCCTGCAGAGAACGCTTGGTTAATACCATCGTCTGGATCTTCCGCGTCGAGCCTGAAACATAGTTGATACTTACCGTCGACCCTTCCGAAATTTTAGGGTCTCTTCTGGCTATAACAACAGGAACGTTAAGATAGGAAGCGACAGCGTAAGCAAGCGGTATTCCCTTAGTGGCCACTGTCATGACGACATCTATGTCTTTATCCCGGAAAGCGGAAGCGAATAATCGACCGATATTCCTTGTCGTCTCGGGATCACCGAGTATGTCACTCATAAATAAGTATCCGCCCGGCAGAAGCCTCGCCGGATCCTGCAATCGTTCGCACAATTCACGAACAAACGTCTTACTGTATTCTTCTGAAAAAGCAGGGATATATTTAACGCCGCCAGCTGCTCCCGAAATCGTCTCCAGGTAGCCTATCCCTTCATGTTGAAACATTTTATTAATAATACCTAGATCTTCGCTGATCGAGGATTTTGCCGCTTCATACTTCTCCGAGAAGAAAGGAAGGGAAATCAATTCTCGAGGTCGATCAAGGATGAAATGGGTCATCGCAACTAGTCGCTCACTTCTTTTCATAAGAGGACACCTCAAAATCCGAATATTTTCATTAAATATAACAGATTTGTACGGATTTTATCAAGTATTTTCTCTATATCCCAGCATCCGAACCATATATACTTCGGTACAGAAGCCTTTTAAACTGTTATAGATCCGTTGGGCGCGTGCATCCTGCTCTACAAGCGAAAACACAGTCGGTCCGCTTCCACTCATAAGCACAGCATCCGCTCCGGCCTGGCGCATCTGCTCCTTGATCTGCCCCACTTCCTCATGCAGCTTAAGCGTCACACCTTCCAATGTATTTCCTACATTGGCACAGATTCCTTCGTAGTCCTCTTCCTGTAACGCCCGTACCATCGCTTCCGTATCAGGGTGTTCCGCCTGGGAAACGTCCAGACCCTGATAGACCGTTTGTGTAGAGACACCGATGGTCGGCTTCGACAGAACAACCCAGCAGGGCGGCGGTGCTGGCAGGAAACGAATCTGCTCTCCTCGCCCAGTAGCAAGGGCCGTTCCTCCATAAACACAGAACGACACGTCTGATCCGATTTCCGCACCGAGTTCGGCCAGCTCATCGTCAGAAAGCCCAAGGCCCCACATTCGATTGACACCACGCAGAACAGCAGCGGCGTCACTGCTGCCTCCCGCAAGGCCCGCTGCGACAGGGATATTCTTTTCAATAAATATGTTAACCCCTTTATTTACCTTAAACCGGTCCTGGAGGAGTTTCGCCGCACGATAAGCTAGGTTACGCTCATCATTAGGGACGAAACGGCTCTCTGATTCGACCTTAATGACAGGTTCGGAAAGCAGCGTCAATTCAATCCGATCTGCAAGGTCCACCGTTGTCATGACCATTTCCACTTCATGAAAACCATCCGGGCGCTTATACAGGACGTCCAGTGACAAGTTTATTTTGGCAGGAGCTTTTTCAAGTATTTGCATGCAAGCACCTCATCTTCAAGATTATCTTACAGCATTGTACCATATTTATATGAACAAGAAACGTTATGTAAAAAACCCCTCTGTTATGCACAGAGGGGATTCATTCACCGCTGGTTGTCCGCCAGCTGTTCTTCTGCCATTTGTATCGCTCGTTTTACCATGTTACCTGCATCACGCGTAGTGATGCCACCCCATCCATCTTGCTGCACCTTGTCGTAAAACCCAAGTTCTTTCGCGAGTTCCTCTTTAAACGAATCGGACATGATACTTCGCTTACGTCCCATCGCTTTCAGCTCCTTTCGCATTCACTTAGTTACGACAGTCCTAGTATGTGTCTAGACGGATGAATTATAGCGGGGAGTTGTATGTAATTGTTCCATAAAATACATGGGAACGCTTTTTATATTTCATGGAAAAAAAGACAAAATAAAAAAGCAGTAAACGAAAGGTTCACTGCTCAAGAGCCATAGTCTGTAGGTCGTCGAAGTTCAATTCGACTGTCTCTGTAAGAACATCTGCATAGCTGTACGATACACGTTCAAAAGCATTTTCATCTTGGTCAAGTTCAACAATGAACACGGCAGGATATGTCTCTGCCAAAATTCCAGAACGCTCAATCGTCTTACGACGGCCGCCATTCGCCTTTAATGTTAAACGCTTGCCAATTTGTCCTTCTAAGGATTGCTTAATTTCTACTAATGTTTTAGCCACTGCACTCCACCTCACTAAAGATTAGTTTACCATAAGACAGGGACAAAGTCAAATAAAATTATTAATTATACCAATAGCCGCTTCACATTGCAATAGAATGACGTAAATAATGCGTTGATGTTTATGTTATCCATTAACAGGAAAAATATGTACACCCCCTTGGAAAAGAAAAACCGCTATCGTCGTTCGATAACGGTCAATCTTCTTCCTGATCCTTCGTGTACGGCATTCCGATCCGTAGCAGCCCTTTTGTTTCCACGCCGCCAAGTCCATCTTCTCCACTAATCGTGTTTCTGATGACCTCCCATACATTTATATGCTCTGTAAAGGATGTATATGCCACCCTTGCAGCTACATAAACAGGATCGATCGCATGAATATTGACGCGGGCCGGGGAACTTGCGAAATTGGCTCCTGCCCGGATGATGGATTCAAAATGGGACTGGCAGGCTCCTGCAAAAATGACCATTTGATCGAAATTAGGGTGCTTCTGCCTTATGTTGCGTACGGCCTCTACAAAATATTTGGAGTGTCTGTAAGAGTCAAGGGCTCGAATAGACCCCTTAGCTTTTGAGTATGCATCATGGCCTGTAAGAACCACAATTTGAGGGTGAACCTTCTCGATAAGAGGCATCACTTTGTGAGGCATTTCTTTTTCATGCAGATACTGGCCGTGTACCTGAAGACCGAGCTGTTCATACAGCGCAATACACTTCTTTAGAAACAACGGGTCCCCGTCAATATGAAGGATCCGGGGGGGCAGTTGGAAATAGTTCGTCTCCGATTCCTTCGTGTATCCGGTTCCCGCTTCTGCGTCTCTTTTCTCTTTCAGCAATCGGTAATCCTGACGAAAAAGCCTGTAAGAATAGGCTTCCTGCTCTTCATATTCATTTCTGATCCGGTGGTATGCTGCACCTGTTACTTTTTCCAGGTCATCGAGAGGTGCATCAGCCTCAAGGCGTACATGTTCGCCCATCAGCTTCACAACCGTTTGAGCCTGTGCCATCACTCGGAAGATGATATCGTGCCGATAGGACTTCCGTGTTACAAGATCTCCGTTTGCTATCATAACTCTCCACCTCATTCCAAAACACTACTGTAGTGTATGTGAAGAGGTGGGCTTTGTGCCTTCAGAATTCTGTTATTTATAAAGAATGTTAGCTAAGGAGGCGAATTCATCCATCGATAGAGATTCCCCCCTGCGCTGAGGATCGATGTTCACCTCTGCCAGGCGGCTTCGGATCTCTTCTTTATCTAATGTCCCCTTAAAATGCCTTGCCAGGTTGTTCATCAATGTTTTACGGCGCTGACCAAAAGTAGCTTTTACAACATCAAAGAAGAAGGACTCATCATCGACATGAACCGGCGGCTCTTCTCTCATCTCCAGATGAAGAACAGAGGAATCTACGTTGGGCTGTGGCATAAAGACGGTTTTCGGCACGTTCAGTGCCACCCTGGCCTTCGTGTAATATTGAACAGCTATTGAAAGGGAGCCGTAACTTTTCGTATTTGGTTCCGCAGCCATCCGATCAGCAACCTCTTTTTGAATCATGACCGTGATGCTGTCTACAGGCAGACGATCCATCAACAACTTCATGAGGATCGGTGTCGTAATGTAATAGGGAAGGTTTGCGACGACGCGTATTTTCTGACCTTCTTCAAAATGTTCTTCAATCATCCCGGCAACATCCGCTTTCAGGATATCTTCATTGATGATGTGGACATTGTTATATTCGGAAAGCGTCTCTCCCAGAATAGGAAGCAGGCGCTGGTCTATCTCAAACGCCACAACCTTGTCGGCATGCCTTGCAAGTTGTTCTGTCAACGCGCCGATTCCAGGCCCGATTTCGATAGCTGCTGTTGTGTCGTCAATCCCTGCTTCTGCAATAATATTCGTCAAGATGTTCACATCGATCAAGAAGTTCTGACCAAGGCTTTTCTTGAAGGAGAAACCGTAATTCTTCAATATTTCTTTCGTGCGTGTAGGTGTTGCAATGGCTTTGTTATTCATTATTTTCCTCCTGCATGATCTGCTTCATCGCTTCTCCCAATTGCTGTGGCGTGATGTGGAACATATTCAGTCGCTTAAGCAGTTGTTTTCCATTAGTCTTTCCAATTCTTAAATGCAGCCCCAGCTGTTCTCTAAGATCCGTCGATCGGGAGCCGCCGATCAGTCCGAGATCGATCAAATCCTGCTTCGTTATCTCTCCCTCTATCCCGTCCACCAGTTCATAAACCGATGAGAGGGCAGTCCGGATATCCTGGATGGATGCATGTTCGATACCAATCCCTTTATCTCGTTTGGCCCTCGCCTGGTCCTTCGGAAGGAATGCATGCTTACAATTCGGGACATGCTGGTCGACTATATGTCTGATTCGCTCCCCTGGATAATCAGGGTCTGTGAAAATGATAATGCCACGTTTTGACTGGGCATGTTTGATGCGGTCGAGAACTTCCTCATCGATGGCAGAGCCGTTCGTTTCGATCGTATCTGCATCTACAGCCGCTTTGATTTTCGCTGTATCATCTTTCCCTTCAACAACGATCACCTCTTTTATTTTCAATACCTTATCCTCCTGTACGTACGTGTCCATCTTCTTCTAGCATACCATGAGTTTACAGACGAAAAAAGCAGAGGTATCCCCTCTGCTGTCTCCTTTAATCCAGTATTTTGACCGTTACTTGTTTTCTCCCATAGCTGTGGGCCTGACTCTTCGATGGAACGAATAAATCAATGCGTTTCCCATCGATGGCTCCCCCGGTATCTCCAGCAATGGCTGTGCCATACCCTTCTACCCACACACGGCTGCCGAGTGGAATGACATCAGGATCGACGGCAACAACTTTTCTATCAGGATTCTCTTTCAAATCAATTCCTGTAGCAGTCACACCGGAACAGCCGGCGCAATTTGCCGTATAGGCAGTCGCATGCATTTGTAACGTCTTCGTATCATCCTGCTTATTAGAAGGTTTGGCTGACGCTTGAACAACACGAGCTTCCTTCTTATCAGAGGAAGCAGAAGCAACCGTTACAGGCGCTTTTTCCTCCTCCACTTTCGTACCGAGTGCTATGATCTCTTTCCTGCTTTCCTTCTGCACCGTTTCTTCTATCAGCTCTCGGCTTTTCTCTTCACCGTTCTCAAGAATGACTTCATATTTTTTCGTGACGAGACCGTTTTCCCCGGAGGAAAGAACTTTCCTTTCCCCTTTCGGCAGAGACTCGTCCCGCCTTGTTTCCACCGCATACTCCATATCTTCTTCTACAGTGTCCGTCATTTTCTCAATTCTGGTAATTTTGATAGGAGTGTCTGCCTTGACGATTTCCTCCTCGGAAACGTTCAACTGATCAAGGTCGCTGAGTTCAACCTGCTGATCTTTCAGTAAGTCTCCGACAGTTGTAGCGGTTGTCCATATCTTCTCTTTTTCTCCCCCATCATGGAGGGTCACTTGGAATGCTTTCTGTACTTCAATATCCATCCCTTGTTCGATCGGTGCTGCTAAGTCATGAGACACCTCGTCCCGTTCTTGGAACTCCAGACCTTGTTCGTCGAAGAATTCACCTACTGTAGAGGCTGTCGTGTTGTATTGTTCTGTATTGGAACGATCAATGGCTAATTGAATACGCTTCGATGCTATGTAGTTTACATCCATACCACGTTCAATCGGATCGGATAACTTATGGGATAGTTCATCATGCTGGTGTACAGTAATTCCCATTTCGGACATAAGTTCTTTAACAGTATTGGCATGAGTGCGAATTATTTCTTTCTGTCCGTTTTGAGACACTTGTACAGGCTTTTTAGTAAATTCATAGGAAGCCATTACTAAAAAAGTGATGCACAGGACGGATACGGCGGCGACCCAAATATAAATGGATTTAGTCACTTTTTCCTTGTTCATCCTTCATCCTCCTTTCAAAAGCATGCGTTCTATTCTAGTCAGACATAGATTCGATGTCAAACGGACTGCTTTTTTCACAACATTTTCCTGTCATAAAAAAAGAAGTCAGATGATAGAATCACTGACTTCTTACATTATGCTATTATACCTAGACAATTAACATAACAAACATATTACAGTTCCTAAACAATTGCATCTGTTTTGTAACAATCATGACACAATTTTACTTTGATTCTATGCCGAAGAACCGAAGCGCGTTGGCTGTTGTCGCTTCACTGACTTCCTCATAAGTCAGCTCCTTCAAATCCGCAATCTGTTCAGCCACAAGCTTGACATAAGCAGGCTCATTGCGCTTTCCACGGTTCGGGTGGGGAGCGAGAAACGGACAGTCCGTCTCAATAAGAAGGTGCTCCAGGTCAACAGCTTTAGCGACCTCTTTAGGCAGTTTCGCATTTTTGAATGTAACAGGTCCACCGAGTGAAATCATGAAATTCATCTCAATACATTCTTTGGCGATGTCAGCAGGTCCACTGTAACAATGCATGATGCCGCCCACTTCCGCTGCATTCTCTTCTTTCAGTATTTCGACGATATCGTCCGTCGCTTCCCGGTTATGAATGATGATGGGCATCTTTACCTTCTTCGCAAGACGGATCTGTTTACGGAATACTTCTTTCTGGACTTCCGCCGGAGACTTGTCCCAATGATAGTCGAGCCCCATCTCGCCGAGAGCCACGACTTTGGGATGATCGGTAAGCGATTCAATCCACTCCAGATCCTCCTCTGTCATATCAACGGCATCGACCGGGTGCCATCCGACCGCAGCATAGATATGTTCGTGATTCTCAGCGATTTCCAACGCTTTTGGAATCGTCACCCGGTCGAAGCCAACGACCGTCATATACGTGACCCCTGCTTCACGTGCCCGCTCGATCGTCGCTTCTAAATCCTCTTCAAACTGATCTGCGTTCAAATGTACATGCGTGTCAAAGAGCATGTCTATTCCACCTTTCCTATTGAAAAAAAGGGAAAGCTGTATGGATGCTTCCCCTTTTTTCCTCTTGTTATTTCACTTTCGTTCCGTTCGCAAGTGTTTGATCTACAGAAGCGAGGGCAAGCTTGCCTTCGTCTTCTCCGGCAAGGATCATTCCTTGAGAAAGCTCTCCGCGAAGTTTGACAGGCTTCAGGTTAGCGACACAAATGACCTTCTTGCCCACCAATTGTTCCGGTGTATAATGTTCTGCAATTCCAGAAACAACCTGGCGCTGCTCATAACCGAGATCCAATTGAATCTTCAGCAGCTTATCGGCTTTCTTCACTTTGTCCACCTTCGTCACTTCTGCAACACGGAAGTCCAACTTCATGAAGTCATCGATGGTGACTTCTTCTATTTTCTCTTCCTTCTCGACCTTCTTCTCTTCTTTCGGAGCAGAAGATTTCATCATGTCTTTAATCGCTTGTGTTTCCTCTTCTGCATCCAGACGAGGGAAGATTGGTTCACCTTTGGCTACGTGTGTACCCGCCGGAACAGCACCGAAGCTTTCCAAACTGGCCCATGCTTTCCCAGCTTCCCCTTCAATACCAAGCTGCTGGAACATACGATCCGGTGTACGTGTGAGGAAAGGTTGAAGCATGACGGCGATTTGGCGTAGTGACTCTGCCAGGTGAGCCATTACATTTCCAAGGCGGTCGCGCTTACTCTCATCTTTCGCCAGCACCCACGGCTGTGTTTCATCAATGTATTTATTCGTACGGCTGATGAACTTCCACAGGTCTGCAAGAGCAACAGAGAATTCCATGTTTTCAAGGGATGTTTCCACCGCGTTTTTCGTATCCGCAGCAAGCTGTTCCAAACTTTGATCGAATGCATCTTCCCCAAGGGTTAATGCCGGGATTTCCCCATCGAAGTATTTGCTGATCATCGCGACTGTACGATTCAGCAGGTTTCCAAGGTCGTTCGCAAGGTCATAGTTGGTACGCTCCACGAAAGCCTCTGGTGTAAATACACCATCTGAACCGAATGGAACTTCTCGAAGAAGGTAGTAACGAAGCGCATCAAGACCGTAACGATCGCTGAGTTCGACAGGATCGACGACGTTTCCTTTGGATTTGGACATCTTTCCGTCCTTCATAAGAATCCAACCGTGTGCGAATACTTTCTTCGGCAGCGGAAGATCGAGCGCCATCAACATAATCGGCCAATAGATGGTATGGAAACGAACAATTTCTTTCCCGACAAGCTGCACATCTGCCGGCCAGAATTTCTGGTAACGGCTGTCATCTTCACTGTCGTAACCCAGTGCAGTAATATAGTTCGTCAGGGCGTCGATCCAAACATAGATGACGTGCTTCTCATTACCAGGTACGCCAATCCCCCAGTCAAATGTCGTACGTGATACGGCCAAATCTTCTAATCCCGGCTTAATGAAGTTATTGATCATTTCATTTTTGCGGCTTTCCGGCTGAATGAACGTCGGATTCTGTTCATAGAATTCCAACAACTGATCGACATATTTACTCATCTTAAAGAAGTAAGATTCTTCTTTTACTTTTTCAACGTCACCGCCACAGTCCGGACATTTGCCGTCTTCCAGCTGACGTTCGGTGAAGAAGGATTCACAAGGTGTGCAGTACCATCCTTCGTACTGATCCAGGTAGATATCCCCTTTGTTCTTCAAGTAGTCAAAAATCTTTGCAACAACTTCTTTATGACGGTTCTCTGTCGTACGGATGAAATCATCATAAGAAATGTCGAGTTTGTCCCATAACTGCTTAATTCCGCTCACAATATCATCGACATATTCCTGCGGGGAAACGCCTTTTTCCTCCGCTTTCCGCTGGATCTTCTGCCCATGCTCGTCCGTTCCAGTCAAGTACATGACCTCGTATCCCTGCAGACGTTTGTATCTCGCCATTGCATCTCCGGCAACAGTCGTATACGCATGTCCGATATGCAAATTCCCACTTGGGTAATAAATAGGTGTGGTGATGTAAAAGGTGTTCTTATCCTCAGCCATGCTGTTCCCTCCTAAAAATCTTCCATTCTCATGCCGAAAACGGCCATGTTAACATTCTATCGATTTATTTACTTTATTTCCATTCCTAACATTAAAATATACCGAACAAAAGTCGAAACTGTCAAAGATTGGATTTGTCGAATTCCACAACTGTCATGACTACAGTAAAAAAACTTGTCCATACATCCATGGATAAACTAACCAATTTTGGAACATAAGGAGCATTAGAAATACAGCTTTAATTCGGCTAATACCCTGAAATGAAAGGATATCGTTATACCCCACGATGTATTAAATGCTGGAAAAGAAAAATCGGTTATTAGTAATTGACACGTCTGGGAATGGTTGGTACTATTATGTCGAGACATATGTCGAATATTGACGATTTTAAACTTTTGATTGAGGGGAGACAGAAAAATGAAATCTACAGGTATCGTACGTAAAGTCGACGAACTAGGTCGTGTAGTAATCCCGATCGAACTTCGCCGCACATTGGGAATCAACGAAAAAGACGCATTGGAAATTTATGTTGATGATGATCGTATCGTCCTTAAAAAGTACAAGCCGAACATGACATGTCAGGTGACAGGGGAAGTTTCAGATGACAATATGAAACTGGCCAATGGCAACCTCGTCCTTAGCAAAGAAGGCGCACAAATCCTTCTTCAAGAGCTACAAGACAACCTTAAATAATTATTATAGAGATAAAAACAAAAAGACGACAACTGGTTACAAAGAAACAGATCAACAAGACATATGTTCAAACAAATCCCTTACTGTAGTACAGTAAGGGATTCTTTATTAATCCTCGATATGATAGGCCTGATACACATCCCGTTTCGGGATTTTCCGATCGAGGGCTGTCTGTTTGATGGCATCTTTGTTCTTTTTATTCTCTTTTCTAATATAGTATTCGACATGTTCGACTAAAGACATTGCCGACCACCACAATTGATCCTCTGTGACCGCTTCATCCGTTCCCTCCACAAGCACAACGAATTCGCCGCGGAGCTCCTGTTCCTGAACCCAGCCGCTTAACTCTTCCAGCGTACCGCGCGCATATTCCTCATACCGCTTGGATAATTCACGTGCCAGGGCGGCCGGACGTGCACCAAGCAATTCGTATAGATGAGCAAGCATCTCTTTTAAACGGTGGGGAGATTCGTAGAAGATTAGTGTTGCTTCCATTGTTTTCAGACGATCCACAACCACTTTACGATCTTTCTTTTTTCGTGGCAAAAAGCCACAAAAATGGAATTCTTCTGTAGGCAGGCCGGAACCTGCTAAAGCCGGCAGTGCCGCGTTTGCTCCCGGCAGTACGACGACGGGTACTGCTGCTTCCACAGCCAATCGCACCAAATCTGTACCTGGGTCAGAAATTCCCGGCATACCTGCATCACTCACCACAGCCAGGTCTTCTCCGGCAGTCAGACGCTCAATCAGTTGAGGACCTCTTGTCTGTTTATTGTGTTCATGATAGCTGACAAGCGATGTGTCGATGTCGAAATGATTAAGCAGTTTTTTCGTATTGCGCGTGTCTTCTGCACCGATTGCCTCTACTTCTTTCAAGACCCGGACCGCCCGGAACGTCATATCCTCCAAGTTCCCAATAGGAGTAGGAACGATATAAAGTGTGCCGGTTTCATGGTTTTCGAAACTTTTCTGTATGTTCATAGTCATCCATCCTCGCTTTCCGCTCTGTGATCCACGCTTCCTTCTCGCCCTTCGACAACTGCTTCAAACGATATTCTTCACGAAGTGCCTCGCCTCTGCTTTCATAAGATTCAAATGCCTCGAGGAGAAGCGGGCCGCGGCCGCGAGTGTATTTTGCCCCCTTACCGGCACGATGCTTCTCCAGGCGGGCGGACAAGTTGTTTGTATAACCGGTATATAGTGTATCGTCCTTGCAGCGGAGCATATAAACACAGTGCTCATTCTCCATCAAGGATCTCCCTCAATTCATCCGTGTAGGAGCCGTCATCCTTTAAAGCGTAGAACGGCGGGAGAATCTTGAGACCAGGCTTCCCGTCTCTTACTCCTTCCACCAACAGAATATTCGCTTCTTTTCCTGCTTTCGGATATACGAGCTGCATTCGTTTCGGTTCCAGTTTATATTTCTTGAACAACTCAATGATTTCCACCATTCTGTCCGGCCGATGGACCATAGAGACTTTCCCTCCGGATTTAGTCAGCTTGCTGCACGCTTGTACGACATCTTCCAGCGTGCAGTATATTTCGTGCCGCGCAATGGTCAGATGCTCATTGTCATTCTGCTCTTCTTTCTTCGGCGTTGGGAAGTATGGTGGATTGCACGTCACCAAATCAAATTTATTGTTCCCATAATAGGCCGGCATGTCTTTCAGATCCCCATGAATCATCTCCAGTTGATCTTCAAGCCCGTTCAATTCGATATTCCTTACCGCCATATCGTAAAGCCGCTCCTGGATTTCCACCCCCGTAATCGGCACGCTCGATCTAGTAGATAAGAAAAGGGGGATGACGCCATTCCCAGTACAAAGATCTAAAATCTTTCCTCTCGTTTTCGGAACATAGGTGAAATGCGCAAGCATGACCGCATCAAGAGAAAAGGCGAAAACACTGGGACTTTGAATGATTCGTTTATCTTTCTTTGCTAACAAATAGTCTATCCGTTCATCACCATATAATGAAACCATCTTCCTCTAACCCTTTCTTCCTTCTATATAAAGACAGCCCTTCCTCGGACGAGCAAGGAAAGGCTTGGACCTGGAATTATTTCTTTTTATTTAAGAATGATAGACAGAACAAGCAGTCTTCGTCTCTCGGGCTGCCAAAA
The DNA here is from genome assembly GCF_000469135.2 of Bacillus sp. SB49. Taxonomy (NCBI): domain Bacteria; kingdom Bacillati; phylum Bacillota; class Bacilli; order Caryophanales; family Bacillaceae; genus Bacillus; species Bacillus sp. SB49. The sequence continues at coordinate 88,247 of NZ_CP048117.1, read as the reverse complement.
TGCAAATTACAAATATGAAAGCCTTCTTCGTAAAGCCTGGCGAGGTTGTCATAACCTTCACCGACGACGGCGCCCTTTTCCTGTTTAGAGGGGGAGGAAGCTGTCTGTTCTTTCTCATTTTCTTTCTCTAGTCGTTGCCGCAAATGATGATTCTCAAGCGATAAGTGCTGGTTCTCCTCCAACAAATAGGCAAGCTGCTTTTTTAAATCGCCCAGCTGTTCATACAGCTCGCCGATCTGACTTTCAAAATGGGATACTTGTTCAAAAATGGCTTTCTTGTTCACGCTTGACTCCACCCTTTATTCTGAAGCTTCTGCTTGAAGGACTCCTTCGTCAATCAGCTCTTGCAAAGAGTATTCCAATACCCGCTCTTGATCGCGGAATTCGACCTGGATCAGCCGTTCCAGCATGTTCAGCCCGACAACTTTGCCCTTGCCGACAGAAGTCGCAATACTTTCACCAAGGTCTGGAAGCTCTTTCTTCGCATGTTCATAATCATCATTCTCATATTTGAGACAACACATTAAGCGGCCGCACAATCCGGAAATTTTCGCTGGATTCAACGATAGATTCTGATCTTTAGCCATCTTAATGGATACCGGTTCAAAATCTCCTAGAAACGTCGAACAACATAACATCCGGCCACACGGGCCGATGCCGCCGAGCATTTTCGCTTCATCCCTCACACCGATCTGGCGGAGCTCAATCCGTGTCTTAAATACGGATGCCAGATCCTTTACAAGCGTACGGAAATCCACGCGTCCATCGGCTGTAAAATAAAAAATCACTTTATTACGATCAAACGTATATTCCACATCGACAAGATTCATGTCCAATTTATGTTCTTGAATTTTCTTCTCACAAACGCGGTAGGCTTGGAAAGCGTTATCTTTGTTTTCATCCACCGTTACTTTATCTTTATCATCTGCAAGCCGGATGACCTTCTTGAGAGGTAAAACAACGTCTTCTTCATCTATGGATTTATTAGCAATGACAACTTTCCCGAACTCAATCCCACGGACCGTTTCGACGATGACATAATCTTCCGTCGTCATACGGATTCCGCCTGGATCGAAATAATATACCTTACCCGCCTGTTTAAATCGGACACCTACAACTTCGATCATTCGATCATCACCTCTGTAGTTGAAGGGTAAGTTGTTCCATCACTAAATTAGGATGGACATTTTGATTTATCTTTCGTTTCGCCTCAAGTATTTCAGACAAGCAGTTAGCAGCTGACTGACGGGACCACCGCATACTCGCTTGGTTCAATTTCTCTTTCTCTGTCATGAAAACGATGGATTCTTCCCGGTCCAAAAATAGGTTGATAACATCCTGGAACCAAAGCATCAAGACGTCTAGCCCACGTTGCAGCTGAACGCGTTCTTTAAAATGAGGCATCCACTGATGGTTGATAAACAAAAGTCCTTCATTTGGTTTATTTTGAAGCACTTCAACTAATTGTATCACTAGTTTTCGCACCTGCGCAAACCACTCATCATTATTCATATCGAGCGCTTCACTTAAATTATTCGTCAAAGAAGCGAGCAGCCTGGCATTGGATGCGGAAACGCCTTCTTGGATTAATTTTTTCTCGACATTGTGAGGATTGAGCGGTTGAAAAGCGAGGAGCTGGCATCGGGAACGAATCGTATCCAATATCGTCTGCCCGCTTTCTGTCAACAGCATCGCTGTCGTCTGCTGGCTGGGCTCTTCCAGGAACTTCAACAGCCTGTTTGACGCATTGACGGTCATCTTATCTGCATCCACAATAATGTAAACTTTCCGGTTGGATTCCATACCGGTATAGGCGAACTCCTTCTGCAGATGAAGGATCTGTTCTTTCTTAATGGATTGGCCGTCTGGTTCAATCCAGTGAAGGTCCGGGTGGTTTCCAGAATCGATTCTGTGGCAGTCCCGGCAGTTCTGGCAGGGTTCCGGACCTTCCCTCTGTTTACAGAAGATGCTCTTCGCAAATAGAAGACTCATCTCCTTTTTGCCTGTCCCTTTACTTCCCTGGAACAGATAGGCATGGGAAATGCGGTCTTTCTTAAAGCTGTTTCTTAACATTTGTGCCGCCAAAGGCTGGATCTCTTGCATAGTTGTCCAAGTCTGCATATGGCTTTTCCGTCCTTACGTATATAAATTGATGAGCAGACCTTTGATTTCACCGATCAAGCTCAGCAAATCAATAGAGTTGGATTCTTGATCCATGACAGCCTCGGTAAGCTCCACCAGTTTTTCGTCAACCGTTTCGACGATAGTGAGCTTCCTCGTCTGTCCGTGGAGGTTCCAACTGTGTGATTGTTTCTTTTGATAACCGTAACTGACTGATTCCTTCAGGAAATCACGGACCAAACGCTTATATTTCGCTAAATCACGGAAGGAGCGGGAGCGGGCCACGCGGTCCCCCTGCGACGCAATCGTCGACATCAAATGGTTCAGCTGGGTCTGCTGCAGCTGCTCGGTCTTCGTTTGAATGACGCTGTGGAAACTAGACTTAGCCTTCCCGGACGGAACCATCTGTTTCCCTGCTCCATCCACCTGCGTACGTACATCCTGCGTAATTTTCATACGAGTATCCTTCCTGAATTAAAAATGGAAAAATGATTCGACGGGAAGGACAAATACCGTCGCACCGCCGACTTCCACTTTGACAGGCTTCGGTATATAGGAATCGGCATTTCCTCCCATAGGGGAGATCGGTGCAATCATCTGCTCTCTTTGGCTGCAATTCTTTCGAATGATATCCAGTGTCGGATCAACCTGATCATCATCACAGCCGATCATGAATGTCGTATTCCCCTCCCGAAGGAAACCGCCTGTCGTTGAAAGTTTTGTTGTCTTTATATCGTTTTCCGCTAACGCATTCGTCAAGCGGTTGCTATCTTTATCCTGAACAACAGCAATAATCATTTTCATAAGCAAAACCCCTCCTATCGGGTGTTATCTATAGTATAACAAATGATGGAATCTTATGAGGAAGTCAAAAAACTGTCCAACACACGTTGGACACTATTTCTTACCTCTTCGAAGGATTTTCCAGCGTCAATGACCTTAATGCGTTGTTTATGAGCTTCTGCAAGCTTATGATAGGCGTCCCTGACTGTCTTATGGAAAGCGATATGTTCCAAGTCAAGTCGATTCTGCTCTCTTCCCTCATTAGCTTCGATTCTCGAAAGACCCTGCTCCGGTTCAATATCAAACAGCAGGGTAAGGTCCGGCATGTGATCATCAATGGCAAATTTGTTGATGTCATAGACTTCTTCCATCCCGAGGCCGCGGGCCGCACCTTGGTAGGCCAGACTCGAATCAATGAAGCGGTCACATAGAACAACCTCTCCCCGCTCTAAAGCAGGGAGGACTTTCTCGATCAGGTGCTGCCTTCTTGCTGCAGCATATAATAAAGCTTCTGTCCTTGCATCCATTTCTGTATGGGCAGGATTAAGTATTACCTTTCTAATTTCTTCTGCAATCCGGATACCCCCGGGTTCTCTTGTCTCTAGAACTGCATATCCCTGATCACGCAGCTCTCTGCCTACTTCGCGAAGGATGGAGGATTTTCCTGCTCCTTCTCCACCTTCGAATGTTACAAACAATCCCTTCACGTTCATTCTCCTTTAAACACTCGTATCCCATCTTCCATTCCTACATTATGAAAACGCGCCCCCAGCGATAGAAGGCGGCGGATTTCTGATACATGGGCCTCCATGATCCGCTCTCCTTTCATGAGGATCGGAATACCAGGCGGATAAGGAATGACCGCCTCTGCGGCGATTAAGCCCACTGCATCTTCCAAAACTGCCCGTTCCTGCTTTCTATCCCGCATTTCTGTATACCGCATCTCTAAGGTTTGGATTGGTGGAAACGTAATTTGTTCTTCTGCTATTGTAGCACGCCCGGGGGCCTTTTTTAATGCGGAATCTACTTTCCCAATACGTTCCTTTAACTCTCGAAGAGAGAAATGAGGACGCAATCCTAGAATAAGCAGGACCTGTCTGCTCGTAGCGAGCTCCGGCACGATTCCCTCTTTCTCCAACGCCTCAGCAAGTTCGAATCCGCTCCCTTCAGCGGGTTCCAATGTAATCTTAAATGGATCATCCCTTGGACCCTGCTGCAGGACATGCCAATAGGGGGAGGATTGAAAGACATCCCGTACCTGCACCGCCCAATGCAAACCGGCTTCTCTTTCTTCTTCTCTCCAAGTAGATAAGAACTTCCGGGCGAGATCCAAGCTTGCCATCAATGGGTAAGATGGGCTGCTTGATTGAAGCATTTGCAGGTAATAACGCAATACGTATTTATCCACCCTTTTCCCTTGGACATGCATATAAGAGGCCATCGTCATCGCAGGAGCCATTTTATGAGCAGACTGAACGACGACATCTGCCCCTGCTTCCAGTGCAGGAACAGGCATTGGATCACCTAAATGAAAATGAACCCCGTGCGCCTCATCAATGAGTAAAGGTACACCTTTGCTGTGAACAACCCGGGCAATCTCCTTCAAATCGTAAGCACGGCCGAAATAGTCGGGATACGTCAATAACACACCTTTGCTGTCCGGGTGCTCTTTCAACGCCTGCTCAATGCTGGACGGAGTTATGCTGCTGTATCGTCCTGTTTCTTTCTCATACGCGGGACTTATTACCACCGGGGATGCATTCGCAAGCTCCAAGCCGTTCCAAACGGATTTATGACAATTCCGTTGGACAATAAGTTTTTCCCCCGGCTTACAGACCGCGTGAATCATAGCCAGATTCCCAACCGTCGTTCCATTAACAAGGAAAAATGTTTCATCACTTCTAAAAAAAGAAGCTGCTAAGTGCTGTGCTTCTTTTATGACCCCTTCCGGTGCATGCAGATCATCCAAACTGCTTACCTCCGTAGCGTCGATCCTTAGAGTTGATGGCAGGATACCTTCCGCTTCTCCCGGGAAAATCCTTCCATATTTATGCCCGGGGACATGAAACGACATTGGATCCCGGTCTATATTTGCTTGAAGGGCCTCATATAGAGGAGCCCGTTTATAATCATTCATTTACTCCACCTCTTCCAATAGAAAGCGTACAAAAAAACCCTTCTACAATCAATGGATTAGTAGAAGGGTTGGTTATATCTTAAATAAGCTGAAATACCCTTATTATTTTTTTATAAGACCCATATACCAGGCACTCTTTTCAAGAAGGAATCATCGAACGCTGCGCTTTGGACATTTGTTTTACAAAATACTCATACCTTGGATCATCTGCCGGCGTCTCAATCATTTCTGCTTCACAGGACGGACAAATGTAAACTTTCAACAAGTAAATTCCTTCACTCGTTTCTTTTGAACATATGCTGCACTCATGCTTAGCCATTTTGATTTCCCTCCCCTGTTACTTTCCATATCCTTAACTCTAGTTTCTCCGAAACTACGAATAATATACATCTCTTTTCAAAAAGAAGAAGTACTAGATAGAAAGAAAGCACACGAAGGATACACAAAACCCCTCCAGGATAACCTGAAGGGGTTTCAAAGAGACGTGGCAGCGTCCTACTCTCACGGGGATCTACCCGACTACCATCGGCGCTGAAGAGCTTAACTGCTGTGTTCGGCATGGGAACAGGTGTGACCTCTTCGCCTTCACCACCACATCTATATATGAATGAGGTAAACCCTCAAAACTGGATAAGGAAACATCTTTATCGAAAGAAACGTTTTTCACGCGATCATTTGATCAGATAGATAAGTCATCGATCCATTAGTATCCGTCAGCTCCACGTGTCACCACGCTTCCACCTCGGACCTATCAACCTCATCGTCTCTGAGGGATCTTATTTGCTCGAAGGCAAAGGGAAATCTCATCTCAAGGGGGTCTTCATGCTTAGATGCTTTCAGCACTTATCCCGACCACACGTAGCTACCCAGCTATGCTCCTGGCGGAACAACTGGTACACCAGCGGTGTGTCCATCCCGGTCCTCTCGTACTAAGGACAGCTCCTTTCAAATTTCCAACGCCCACGACGGATAGGGACCGAACTGTCTCACGACGTTCTGAACCCAGCTCGCGTACCGCTTTAATGGGCGAACAGCCCAACCCTTGGGACCTACTACAGCCCCAGGATGCGATGAGCCGACATCGAGGTGCCAAACCTCCCCGTCGATGTGGACTCTTGGGGGAGATAAGCCTGTTATCCCCGGGGTAGCTTTTATCCGTTGAGCGACGGCCCTTCCATGCGGTACCGCCGGATCACTAAGCCCGACTTTCGTCCCTGCTCGACTTGTAGGTCTCGCAGTCAAGCTCCCTTGTGCCTTTACACTCTGCGAATGATTTCCAACCATTCTGAGGGAACCTTTGGGCGCCTCCGTTACTCTTTGGGAGGCGACCGCCCCAGTCAAACTGCCCACCTGACACTGTCTCCGGACCGGATCACGGTCCTGGGTTAGAATGTCCGTACAGCCAGGGTAGTATCCCACCAGCGCCTCCACCGAAGCTAGCGCTCCGGATTCTAAGGCTCCTACCTATCCTGTACAAGCTGTACCAACATTCAATATCAGGCTACAGTAAAGCTCCACGGGGTCTTTCCGTCCTGTCGCGGGTAATGTGCATCTTCACACATAGTATAATTTCACCGGGTCTCTCGTTGAGACAGTGCCCAAGTCGTTGCACCTTTCGTGCGGGTCGGAACTTACCCGACAAGGAATTTCGCTACCTTAGGACCGTTATAGTTACGGCCGCCGTTTACTGGGGCTTCGGTTCAACGCTTCGCTTACGCTAACGCATCCCCTTAACCTTCCAGCACCGGGCAGGTGTCAGCCCCTATACTTCGCCTTACGGCTTCGCAGAGACCTGTGTTTTTGGTAAACAGTCGCTTGGGCCTTTTCACTGCGGCTCCTCGGCAGAGGAGCACCCCTTCTCCCGAAGTTACGGGGTCATTTTGCCGAGTTCCTTAACGAGAGTTCTCCCGCTCACCTTAGGATCCTCTCCTCGCCTACCTGTGTCGGTTTGCGGTACGGGCACCTCTTTCCTCACTAGAGGATTTTCTTGGCAGTGTGAACTCAGGAGCTTCGGTACTATAGTTCCCTCCCCATCACAGCTTGACGTTATGCCGGACGGATTTGCCTATCCGACCGTCTCACTGCTTGGACGTGCACATCCAATGGCACGCTCCCCTTATCCTCCTGCGTCCCCCCGTCGTTCAAACGGAAAGGAGGTGGTACAGGAATATCAACCTGTTGTCCATCGCCTACGCCTTTCGGCCTCGGCTTAGGTCCCGACTAACCCTGAGAGGACGAGCCTTCCTCAGGAAACCTTAGGCATTCGGTGAAAGAGATTCTCACTCTTTTTTCGCTACTCATACCGGCATTCTCACTTCTAAGCGCTCCACCAGTCCTTACGGTCTGACTTCACGGCCCTTAGAACGCTCTCCTACCATTGATCCTACGATCAATCCGCAGCTTCGGTGGTGTGTTTAGCCCCGGTACATTTTCGGCGCAGAGTCACTCGACCAGTGAGCTATTACGCACTCTTTAAATGATGGCTGCTTCTAAGCCAACATCCTGGTTGTCTAAGCAACTCCACATCCTTTTCCACTTAACACACACTTTGGGACCTTAGCTGGCGGTCTGGGCTGTTTCCCTCTCGACTATGAACCTTATCACCCACAGTCTGACTCCCAGAACAAAGTCTATGGCATTCGGAGTTTGACTGAATTCGGTAACCCGATAGGGGCCCCTCGTCCAATCAGTGCTCTACCTCCATGACTTTCTATTCTGAGGCTAGCCCTAAAGCTATTTCGGAGAGAACCAGCTATCTCCGTGTTCGATTGGCATTTCACCCCTACCCACACCTCATCCCCGCAATTTTCAACTTGCGTGGGTTCGGGCCTCCAGTCAGTGTTACCTGACCTTCACCCTGGACATGGGTAGATCACACGGTTTCGGGTCTACGACCGCATACTCACTCGCCCTATTCAGACTCGCTTTCGCTGCGGCTCCGCTTCTGCTGCTTAACCTTGCATACGGTCGTAACTCGCCGGTTCATTCTACAAAAGGCACGCCATCACCCATTAACGGGCTCTGACTACTTGTAGGCACACGGTTTCAGGATCTCTTTCACTCCCCTTCCGGGGTGCTTTTCACCTTTCCCTCACGGTACTGGTTCACTATCGGTCACTAGGGAGTATTTAGCCTTGGGAGATGGTCCTCCCGGATTCCGACGGAATTTCACGTGTTCCGCCGTACTCAGGATACACTCCGGAGGGAGAAAGGTTTCGACTACAGGGCTGTTACCTGCTCTGGCTGATCGTTCCAGATCGATTCATCTACCTTCCTCCTTGGTAACTCCAAAGGAGTGTCCTACAACCCCAAGAGGCAAGCCTCTTGGTTTGGGCTGATTCCGTTTCGCTCGCCGCTACTTGGGAAATCGCATTTGCTTTCTCTTCCTCCGGGTACTTAGATGTTTCAGTTCCCCGGGTCTGCCTTCTTATACCTATGTATTCAGCATAAGATCCTGCTCCATTACGAACAGTGGGTTTCCCCATTCGGAAATCTCCGGGTCAAAGCCTACTTACGGCTCGCCGGAGCATATCGGTGTTAGTCCCGTCCTTCATCGGCTCCTAGTACCAAGGCATCCACCGTGCGCCCTTATTCACTTAACTATCGTCGTGAAAAGACGTTTATTTAAAACTTTCGATGTTTGATGTCTTGTCATCAATCGTTTCATCGTTAGATGATACGATGATTCCTTATCCAGTTTTCAAGGTTCACGTAGTTCAGAGAAATCTTTCGATCTCTCAAAACTGAACAACCAACCAAGTACGCTTCCGTTCTAAATCCTTAGAAAGGAGGTGATCCAGCCGCACCTTCCGATACGGCTACCTTGTTACGACTTCACCCCAATCATTGGTCCCACCTTCGGCGGCTGGCTCCAAAAGGTTACCTCACCGACTTCGGGTGTTACCAACTCTCGTGGTGTGACGGGCGGTGTGTACAAGGCCCGGGAACGTATTCACCGCGGCATGCTGATCCGCGATTACTAGCGATTCCGGCTTCATGCAGGCGAGTTGCAGCCTGCAATCCGAACTGAGAATGGTTTTATGGGATTTGCTACACCTCGCGGCTTCGCTGCCCTTTGTACCATCCATTGTAGCACGTGTGTAGCCCAGGTCATAAGGGGCATGATGATTTGACGTCATCCCCGCCTTCCTCCGGTTTGTCACCGGCAGTCACCTTAGAGTGCCCAACTGAATGCTGGCAACTAAGATCAGGGGTTGCGCTCGTTGCGGGACTTAACCCAACATCTCACGACACGAGCTGACGACAACCATGCACCACCTGTCACTTGGTCCCCGAAGGGAAATCCCTATCTCTAGGGAGGTCCAAGGATGTCAAGACCTGGTAAGGTTCTTCGCGTTGCTTCGAATTAAACCACATGCTCCACCGCTTGTGCGGGCCCCCGTCAATTCCTTTGAGTTTCAGCCTTGCGGCCGTACTCCCCAGGCGGAGTGCTTAATGCGTTAACTTCAGCACTAAGGGGTGGAAGCCCCCTAACACCTAGCACTCATCGTTTACGGCGTGGACTACCAGGGTATCTAATCCTGTTTGCTACCCACGCTTTCGCACCTCAGCGTCAGAAACAGACCAGAGAGTCGCCTTCGCCACTGGTGTTCCTCCACATATCTACGCATTTCACCGCTACACGTGGAATTCCACTCTCCTCTTCTGTCCTCAAGTTCCCCAGTTTCCAATGACCCTCCACGGTTGAGCCGTGGGCTTTCACATCAGACTTAAGGAACCGCCTGCGCGCGCTTTACGCCCAATAATTCCGGACAACGCTTGCCCCCTACGTATTACCGCGGCTGCTGGCACGTAGTTAGCCGGGGCTTCCTCGTTAGGTACCGTCAAGGTACCGCTCTATTCGCACGGTACTTGTTCTTCCCTAACAACAGAACTTTACGATCCGAAGACCTTCATCGTTCACGCGGCGTTGCTCCGTCAGACTTTCGTCCATTGCGGAAGATTCCCTACTGCTGCCTCCCGTAGGAGTCTGGGCCGTGTCTCAGTCCCAGTGTGGCCGATCACCCTCTCAGGTCGGCTACGCATCGTCGCCTTGGTGAGCCGTTACCTCACCAACTAGCTAATGCGCCGCGGGCCCATCTGTAAGTGATAGCGAGAAGCCATCTTTCAACTTTCCTTCATGCGAAAGAAAGTATTACCCGGTATTAGCCCCGGTTTCCCGGAGTTATCCCGATCTTACAGGCAGGTTGCCCACGTGTTACTCACCCGTCCGCCGCTCGTTCCACGAGCGTCACCCCGAAGGGATCAGCTCGCTTCCCGCGCTCGACTTGCATGTATTAGGCACGCCGCCAGCGTTCGTCCTGAGCCAGGATCAAACTCTCCATAAAAGTGTTTGACTTGCTCATTTTGCACACCGAATGTGCTTGTTTGAATTCTCTCTATATAATAGAAAGAATGTTTGACGTACTGGTTGGTTCGTTCAGTTTTCAAAGATCAAAATGTTGTTTGCCGCTTAACAGCGACTTAACTAATATAACATGTTGTTTCGTTTCCGTCAACAACTTTTTTATATTTTGTTTCGTTAAGTTCTGTGCGGTGCGCCGCTCTCTTAACGCGACAAGTAATAATATATCATGGCTATAAATCTATTGCAATACCTTTTTCAAAAAAAGTTATATTCTTTTCAAACACTTCTATTCATAGATACATAAGGACACATAAATAGAAGGGAAGGGGCTACTCCCCCTTCCCTTCTATAGTACCCATATATGGATGGCCGCCAAGGAAACTACTCCGGGGAAGCCCAGTATAGTGGCAACTGCAGCAGTGAAGACATTAATAGGAACATGCAGTCCGAACTGGGCACCGAACAGGTTGACGAAGAACAACAGAATAACAGCAACGATCAACTTCGTAACCGCTTGTCCGGCAAACTTTATCGGTGAAGAAGGCAAACCGATGATCAACAGAAACGGTATAGCCAGTCCCAATAATAGAAGAACGAGCACCGGATCCATAAAAAACCCCCTATCCATGTAAACTGTTTCTATAAACAGTGTATGTTCATGGATAAGGGGTTAGTACCACCTTTAAGAGAGTGCGTTGATTCCTCTGTAACGTGCTTCTCTTAATAAGTAGAAGTATTTCGCTTTATAAAGAGCAAGATCCTTCAAACCTTCTTCACTAGGTTCGATGCTTTGTTCAATTATATTGTTTAATGTTTCCCATTCCTGTTTCATCTTCTTTATATGAATAAGAAGATCCTGGTCGAACTCTTTTTTGATCTTATTTTTTCGCCCTAACAATCGGAACACCTCTTTACAGTTCTCTCCGACCTTCCAGCGCTTTGGATAAGGTCACTTCATCTGCGTACTCCAAGTCTCCCCCCACAGGTAAGCCGTGAGCGATTCTGGTCATACGAATTCCCGAAGGCTTTACGAGCCTGGAAATATACATCGCTGTCGCTTCTCCTTCTATATTGGGGTTCGTCGCAAGGATCAGCTCTTCGATTCCTTCATCTTTCAGACGATTAATCAGACTTGGAACGTTGATGTCTTCCGGTCCAATACCGTCCATAGGTGAAATCGCCCCGTGAAGTACGTGGTACTTCCCGCGGAATTCTTTCATTTTCTCCATGGCGATGACGTCTTTTGGATCCTGAACGACACAGATAAGCGTCTGATCTCTGGATTCGTCCTGACAGATAGAGCATGGGTCTTGGTCGGTGATGTGTCCGCAAACCGTACAATGGGTCAACTCCCTCTTCGCATTAACGAGGGATTTCGCAAAATCAAGCACATCGTCTTCTTCCATTTCTAAAACGAAAAAGGCCAGGCGAACGGCCGTTTTCGGACCGATTCCCGGCAGTTTCGTAAAACTGTCGATCAGTTTTGATATTGGTTCCGGATAATACATAAGAACTCCTCCTAGAACATTCCCCCAGGCATGCCTTTCGTGAATTGTCCCATCGTGTCATTCGTTTTCTCATCGACTTGCTTCAACACATCGTTGGTTGCGGCAATGATCAAATCCTGCAGCATTTCTACGTCATCAGGATCCACAACATCTTCATGGATCTCGACGTCTGTCACTTCTTTCTTACCGTTGGCTGTGACTTTCACCATACCACCACCGGCAGATGCTTCAAATGTCATTTCATAGAGCTCTTCCTGAGCTTTCATCATTTTCTTCTGCATCTTCTGCATTTGTTTCATCATATTATTCATATTTCCTCCACCACGCATGGGGCATTCCTCCTTTAGTTCATTCCATTTTAATCTTGTATTTCTATCAAATCGTCCCCGAAGTGCTTACGCGCCTCTGTGACGAGTGGTTCTTCCTCGTTTCCTGCTGAAGGAGACCCTTCTTCTCCGTCCGGTCCACCCTCTCCGTCATCCGGATTATGCTTCTGCTTACGGACGTATTCTTCCCTGATCTCCTGCCAGTTCGCTTCTGGTATCGGAATAATGGTCAAAGGCTTTCCGACAAATTCTGTAAGCAGGGGCTCAATCGTACTCTGATGTTCGAGCGCGAGAGAACAGTGAATATCATAACGGAAAGCCAGGACAAGAGCTTTTGGTGAAGCTGCTCTCGGTTTACTATTCAGAAGCGTCGCGTGTGCAGGCGCATTGTTCTGCTTCAACGCTTCCATAAAGTCAGCCCAGCGCCCCTGCACATTCTTGATTTCCTCTTTGGATGCTTCATTCAGCACCTGTCTGATCCGCTCGTAAGGTACATTATACCCTTTTCTTCCTGACTTTGCAGGGGCCCGCTTTTGACGGGCAGGCGTCTGTGAACCCGCTTCCGGAGCGCGCTGCTTCAGAGCAGTCAGTTGTTTCTCCAGTTCATCGATTTTTTTGCTGAGCTGATCGACGACGCCGGACTGGACAGGTGCCGCCTTTGATTCTCCGCCGCCCCTAACTTCGACCATATTCAACATGGCTATCTCAATGAATACTTTCGGACTGGTCGTCCACTTCATTTCCTGCTGACAGTTGTTCAACTCCCGAATAGCCTGCTGGATCCATACCGGCGTTAACTCGCCTGATAGTTCACGGAAAGAGGGATCCGGTATCGCCCGCTCCAAATTATGTTCTAAATCCGGAGCACTTTGAAACAATAGTAGGTCGCGAAGGTAATAAATCAAATCGAAGACGAATCGACCTGGATCTTTCCCTTGCTGGATCAAATCATCGACTGCTTCCAAAGCTGCCTTGGCATCCTGATCAAGCAGCGCCCGGATAACGTTAGTGAGCTTCGCTTGGGATACTGATCCTGTGACAGCAAGCACATCATCAATCGTAACCTCTTCATCGCTGTAGGAAACGGCCTGATCCAACAGACTAAGCGCATCCCTCATGCCGCCCTCTGCTGTCAGAGCCACGATTTCAAGTGCCTCTTTTTCAATCGTAATGTTTTCCGCTGCCGTAATCTTCTCCATACGGCCGACCATCGCCTTCTGGGAAATCCGTTTGAAATCAAAACGCTGGCATCGGGATATGATCGTTAACGGAATCTTGTGTGGTTCGGTCGTCGCCAAAATGAATAGGACGTGTTTCGGGGGCTCTTCCAATGTCTTTAACAGGGCGTTGAAGGCACCCATGGACAGCATGTGTACTTCATCAATGATATACACCTTATAGGGTACAGCACTTGGTGCGTATTTCACCTTGTCCCTGATTTCCCGGATCTGTTCGACGCCGTTGTTGGATGCGGCATCAATTTCAATAACATCCGAGATGGAACCGTCCTGGATTCCCAGGCAAGCGTCACACTCGTTGCACGGTTCTTTGACAGGAGCACGCTCACAGTTGACCGCCTGGGCAAAAATCTTCGCCGCACTCGTCTTCCCCGTCCCCCGTGGACCGGAGAATAAGTACGCATGAGAAAACTTATTCTGCTCGATGGCATTCTGCAACGTCCGTGTAATGTGTTCTTGTCCGACGACTCCCTCGAAATTCCGCGGGCGCCAAACACGATATAACGCCTGATAGCTCATAAAACCGTTCTCCCTTTTTAGTCTCGTGTCCATTATACCTGATAGGAGGTTGCGATGTGAACCGTATCCATCCGGTAGAAAAAGAGCCGCTATGACCAAATGATCATAGCGGCTCTCCGATGTATGTATTACGTATTTGGAACTTCCTATGTAATGCCGTGCACCCATCTTCGATGATACGACCCTAAGCGTTACTTATGGTTATGGCTCGACCCAGGCACTCCCGCGGCACACGAGAGAGTCAGCTTACTGCTGCTTCCTTCCGGATCTGACAGGGTTCACTGGTTCCCGTTGCGCAGGACCTGAGTGTCAACACCACTCACATAAGGCAGACCTTAAGGCCGTACCACCTCGGATGGGGATTCGGCCTCGCTATAGCGGATTGCGAGTACAGGGCACCGCTACCTCCCCGCTTAGCACGGCATAAACTAGTATATCGACTTTCCACGAAAAATGCAATGATTAGCGGCTTTATTTGTCCTCGGCACGGGATTTTTTCTTGCGGTCCCGCAGCTTACGAAAGAATAGAGACAATATTTCTCCGCACGTTTCCTCAAGAACCCCGGGAACAACCTCTGCCTTATGATTAAAACGATCCTCATCAAGCAGATTCATCAACGTCCCCGCACACCCGGCTTTCGGGTCTCTTGCTCCATAGACGACCCTTGGAATCCTCGACTGCACGATCGCTCCGGCGCACATCGGACAGGGTTCTAAGGTGACGTACAGCGTACAATCTTCCAACCGCCAGCTGCCGATGCGTTTGTTCGCCCTTTCGATAGCGATAAATTCTGCATGGGAAGAGGCGAGCTGGGATGTCTCCCGCTGATTGTAGCCTGTGGCAATGACTTCATCCTCCAACACGATAACAGCACCGATCGGGACTTCGCCCTCTGCTTCTGCTTTCTTTGCTTCCTCTATCGCAAGGTTCATATATTTCATGTCCTGATCCATAGCTTCCTCCTAGTTATATAAAAAGAATAATCCGGAAAGGTTGTTTCATACAATTGATAAAGATGAGAAAGGAGTGACGCCCATGCAAATCCATGTCGTTCAGCAGGGAGATACCGTCTTCTCTATCGCTGGTCTTTATGATAGTACGCCAAGTGCCATTATTACGGCAAATGAATTGGAGACACCCGGGGATCTGGTCATCGGCCAGGCGCTGGTCATCCCGATTGTCGGCCAGTTTTATTTCGTTCAGCCCGGTGACACCTTATCTTCCATAGCGCGAGCCTTTAACACGACTGCCGCCGCACTCGCACAGGTAAACGGTATTGCTCCAAATGCACCGCTGTCCGTCGGTTTACGTTTGTACATTCCCCAACAACCGCCTGTTCCGATTTCGACAAATGCTTATGTGGAACCGTTTGGTGGGGAGGTGTCGGAAGCACTGGAGACGGCAGCAGAAATCCGATCGCCACAGCTCACTTACTTGGCACCTTTCAGCTACCGAATTCAAACGGATGGAACATTGAAGGCACCACCTCTGGATGATTTCAAGAACATCGCTCAAAAAAACGACACCTCCTTGATGATGGTGGTTACGAACTTAACCGACGACGGATTCAGCGCAGAACTGGGGAGATCGATCCTGACCAATGAAACGCTTCAGAATAAGCTGCTCGATAACATTGTAAAAACAGCAAAGGAAACCGGCTTCCGTGACGTCCATTTTGACATGGAATTCCTGCCTCCGGAACTTAGGGAGAATTATAATCAATTCTTACGTAAAGCGAAACAGCGGTTATCCTCGGAAGACTTGTTAATGTCGACAGCTCTGGCACCGAAGACAAGTGCCGATCAGAAAGGGGCCTGGTATGAAGCACATGATTACCGCGCGCATGGAGAAATTGCGGACTTTGTCGTTCTGATGACATATGAATGGGGATACAGCGGGGGGCCTCCAATGGCTGTTTCACCAATCGGTCCTGTAACAGAAGTTGTCGATTATGCGTTGACGGAAATGCCGGCGAACAAAATTCTCCTCGGCCAAAACTTGTATGGCTATGATTGGACTCTGCCTTATGAGCCGGGCGGACCTTTCGCCAAAGCCGTAAGCCCTCAGCGTGCCATACAAATCGCACGAGAGAATAATGTTCCCATTTCCTATGATCAAAAATCCCAAGCACCTTTTTTCACGTATACGGATGCATCCACAAGCAAAGAACACGAAGTATGGTTTGAAGATGCACGATCGATCCAGAAAAAATTCGACCTGATCAAAGACAGAGGTCTCTTAGGCATCAGCTATTGGAAGCTGGGGTTATCCTTCCCGCAAAACTGGCAGCTGCTCGGAAGCCGGTTCAGTATTGAGAAGGTTTAATCCTGTTTCCGGACTACAGCCACTGTCTTATGACGTACTTCTTCCTTCTGATAGGCAGCGAGCAGTCCTTTATCGGAAATATCCTGTTTCCCTACACGTCGATAGGGGATGTCTACTTCAAAAGGCTGAGCAAACGGGAACGGGTGGACAGAAACACGGTCCTCCGCTTCCCAATCAGCACGAATGCCTTCCGGAGCAACATCAAACGTTTGAGGGAATCCATTACGAAACCAAGGTACTTCTTCTTCCTTCGGGACGTCCGGACCTGTCATACAAAGGAAAAGAGAAAGATCGTCGCAGAACTGCAGCCTTCGGAAGTGGAGCTGGTAGATATCTTCCGGGATATCCATGTCCATTTGTTCAAACAGTCTGGAGCGGCGATTTTTTTCTTCTTCTATAAAATTTCGCTCCTCTTGAACGCCGCTGTCTTCCTTGAAGAAAGACGCATAATGCATGCTGCATAGAATACCGGCGTACAAGGATTGTTCTTCCACCTCTTCTATACCTCTGCGATACGCCTCTATCTTCTCTGCCAATGGATAATCGATAAAAGAATAAGGACGCTGCTTTTCCTCATTCCAAGCAGGATTCTGATCAAGTGGAATCCAAGCACGGTCGTGTTGCTGAATCGCCCAGTCTGCCACTTCCCTGAGCTTCGAGCGCAACAAAAAATTCTTCTTCCAGAACGCGACAATTTGTCCAGATATGTAGGCATGGTCATGTTGCTGAATCATGATGAAGTGATCTTGCTTTTCTATGACAATCATAATTCTTCCTCCTCGGTAGGTATGATACGCAGATCGGTACGAGCGTCTTCTTTCATTATAAAGCAACCAGCCTGTCACCTCTACTTATGAAAAAGGAAAAAAACCACAGAGCCATGCTCTGTGGTCCTTCCATAGATTAGCTTATTTCAGCAGTTTCAGTGATTCCCGATTAAATGCCGGGATATCATCCGGCTGACGGCTCGTCACCAACTGATTCTGACAAACGACGACTTCCTCGTCTTTATAATTCACGCCTGCATATTCCATATCTACCGCGATAGACTTGAAGCCTGTCGCTGTACGACCTTCCAGAGTCTTCGCTGTAATCAACAGCTGCGGCCCATGACAAATAGCGAATACCGGTTTCTTTTCATCCATAAAGTGTTTCACGAACGATACGAATTTATCATCGGCACGGAGAATGTCCGGGGAGAATCCACCAGGGATTAACAGCGCATCGAAATCGTCCGGCTTCACATCATCGATGGATGCATCGATCTTCACCGTCGCATCTCCTTGTTTCCCTGTCACTTCCTTGCCTGCTTCCCATTCAATATTCGTCACTTCATGACCTTCTCCAGTGAAAGCATCGGCAGGTTGTGTATATTCCACGTCTTCAAAGTTTGATGTAATGACACAAGCAATCTTACTCATTTCTTACCATCTCCTTGACTTCATTGTGGTTTATTGTGAATACATCCTTTGTCTTCCCTCATCGCACGAGATTAAACCAATTAATTACCATTTGGATGCTTCTGTAAATCTTTGACGGTAAATTGTTGGAAGGCGGAATCCTTCTGGTTCCTGTAGATCTCCCTGCCTGCAATCGTGTTAAGGATATGGACGTTTCTGTGAACGGACAACCCCAAGTTGGTCGCTCCAGCCCCGTGTGAATGGACTAGGTCCGTCAGAGTAAAGATGTGATGCTGACGATCATCCCCAAACACAAGCTGGTAATCACGGGTCACCTTATACATTCCTTCGTCCTCCCATTCCACCTCGGACTCAAAACGGTCGTAAAACCATTTCGGAACATGCGGCTTGTAGCCGGTTGCCAGAACCACTTTCTCTGTCTCATACTCATAGTCTATCTCTTCCTGCCACTGGCGGCACTGCAGGCGGTAGCCTCTTTCGTCCGCTTCAATCCCCCTGATCTCCGTCATAGGCTGTATAAACACGCGGCTGTCTTCCTGACCCGCCGTCCGGTGATAAAGCTTGGTGTAAAGCCTCGTCAATGTTTCCGGGTCAATCCCCTTACGGAGCGGGTCAAGGGTAGAGAGGGCTTCTTTTCTGGAATCCAGGGAAAGTTCATGAAAATAATCGACAAATGCCGGTGTAAACATCTCCTGTGCGAATTTTGCCTTGTCCAGCTGAAACAATCCACCGGATCTTGTCAGAAGACTCACCTTCATATCCCCGCGCCGGTCCTGCTCCTCCAGCAAATCAAGGAACACCTCCAAGGCACTTTGACCAGAACCCACCACTGTTACATGCCCGGCCTTCAACAGCTCATCTTTCGCAAATAAATAACGACTCGTGTGCAGGACATCTTCATTTGGAAGGTGATCCATTCCGTCCAGGATAATCGGTTCGCTCCCCGTACCAAGCACGACGTGCCGGGAGAAGAACGATTTCCTCTTTCCTGTGGTGTGATCTTCGACAACCACCTCATAGTGCGGAATGGATTCATTTTTCCTATCCAATACATCGATGACGGTATGTCCAAAATGCAGATTGTCGATCTGACCCGCCACCCATTTCATATAGTGGTTGTATTCCTGCCTCGGAACCTCGAAATGACGATGGAAGAAGAAAGGAAACATCCGGTCATGCTCATAGAGATAATTCATGAACGTATAGGGGCTCTTCGGATCTGCGAAGGTCACGAGATCAGCCAGGAAAGGTACCTGCAGATCCATTGTCTCGATCAACATGCCCGGGTGCCAGGCAAACTCCGGAGTCTTATCAAAAAAGATTCCGTCGACCTCTCCTTTCTGATCCATGAGAGCTGCAAGACCCAGATTATAAGGACCAATTCCAATTCCGGCGACATCATATATGTGTTGCTGCATATCATCACATCCTCTTTCTACTATTCTCTACTATGCCGTTCTGTTTGATTCCTTCCACAGCTGATCCAACAGAATGACAAGGATGGTGCCGACAAGCAGACCATTGCTGAGCAAATTCTGTGCCATAGCAGGCATACCAGCGAAAACGGAGGAAGGCAGGAACATCAATCCAATACCGATGGAGAAGGAAATCCCAAGGATCATTAAACGGCGTTCGTCCAGCCGTTCACTCGTCATGTTCGACAGACCGAGACCCATCAACTGGATAAATGTAGCCAGAAGCGCTGCATTGGCAACAGGCTTCGGAATGCCGGATATGAAGGCAACAATCGACGGGAAGAAGGACACCAGGATAAGAAGCGCCGCAGCATATAAAAACGGCGCTTTCCGCTTTTGGCCCGTCAGCTGCATAAAACCGGAAGAAGAAGCCATCGACACATTAGCAATAGAAGAAAAAAGTGCAGCAAGGCCGTGGTTGATCCCCATGAAGCTGCTTCCACGATTGATCTGTGCATATGTATAGGTCGCTTTCCCATGAATCGTCTCTGTCACCGCTACAACAGAAGCTACCAAGTTAGACAACAGGATGACTGCTATCATGAAAGCGAGCGGGATCGTATTCAAGGAAAAAACAGGAGCCCCCCATGCAAACACCTCCGGAAGCGAGAAGCCTCCCCCGGCTTGTCCTCCGCCGGATCCGCCGCCGGCAACTATGACATACAATACCCATCCCATTACAATTCCAATCAGAACGGCGAAACTTTTCACCCAGCCCCGTCCGGCAATAGATAAACCCAATACCAGCAGTACCGTTACGAAAGCAATGATGGCGCCGGTTGATTCAATCTGCTGTTCTCCTCCATCAATACCGAGCATTCCCTGAAGAAATGTCCCACTGAGCTGAACGGTCAATAAAAATAAAAAAGCGCCCGTTACAAACGGGGTGAAAACAAATAGCACACGGTGAGATAGACGGAACAAACCGAATAGAAGCAGGAAGATTCCCGTCCATATCATCGTCCCCTGCAGAACCTGCAATACTTCCCGGTAACTGTCTCCAGCATGGACACCCGTATAAGCCATCACGGTGAAAATACTGATCCATAATCCCGCCGGCCCTTCCATGATCGGCAGTCGATGCCCGATCCATCCTTGCAGAAGGGAGGCAAGCCCCACAACGAAAAACGTACGCTGCATTAATTCGGAAATCTCAACGAAGTTCAATTCGAATATGGCGCCGATGACAATCGGCAAGGCAACGGCATTGGCCAGAAGGAAAACGAACCATTGGATCGTTTCCATCGCATTATTTAATACTAAACTCGAATTCCTGCTCATGACTATGACACTCCCTATTTTTGTAAAACGCTTACATTTATTATTTTACCACAGGCTATCAACCCCATTTCACGTGAAACATCTTCTTGCAAAAAAGAAAACCCATGCAGCCGGGGCTGCATGGGTGGAGAAAGCTCTTTTTATTCTTCCAGTGTGGAAGTATCGCCAGTCGGAAGACCAAGCTCCCAAGACTTAAGTAATCGGCGCATAATCTTACCGCTCCGCGTCTTCGGAATCGTATCCTTGATTTCGATTTCCCTCGGTGCCGCATGGGCACTCAATCCTTTTTTAACGAATTGACGGATATCCTCCAGAAGTTCATCTGATTGTTCATATCCATCCCGAAGCGTAATGAAAGCTTTGATGATCTCCCCGCGCTCGGGATCCGGTTTACCGATGACTCCCGCTTCTGCAACGGCTTCATGCTCAATCAGCTTACTTTCTACTTCAAAAGGACCTACCCGTTCACCAGAAGTATTAATGACGTCATCCAGACGTCCCTGGAACCAGAAATAGCCTTCTTCGTCTTTGTAAGCACTGTCTCCGGAAACGTACCAGCCGTTAAGGAAATAGCTTTCGTATTTCCCTGGATTATTCCAAATGGCACGCATCATGGACGGCCATCCCTTTTTGATCGCCAGGTTACCCATCTGGTTCGCCGGAAGCTCGTTTCCTTCATTATCTACGATCGATGCTTCCACACCAGGAATCGGTTTACCCATCGATCCCGGGCGGATATCCATCGATGGATAGTTACAAATGAGCATAGCTCCTGTCTCGGTCATCCACCACGTATCGTGGATACGAAGGTCAAAAGCTTTCAACCCCCAGCTTACTACTTCTGGATTTAGGGGCTCACCGACACTTAGAATATGCCTTAAGGAAGATAAATCATAATTCTTCGCTGTCGCTTCCCCGGCACTCAGCATTTTCCGGAAAGCCGTTGGCGCGGAATACCAAACAGATACGTTCTTGTCTGCAATCGTCGCATACCAGTCATCTGGACTGAAACGGCCGCCTCGGATTACGCTCGTCACTCCATTCAGCCATGGGGCGAAGATACCGTAGCTGGTGCCCGTCACCCATCCCGGGTCAGCCGTACACCAATATACGTCATCTTCCTTAAGATCGAGTACCCATTTTCCTGTCTGGTAATGCTGGATCATCGCGTGATGGACGTGCAGAACCCCCTTCGGTTTTCCTGTCGAACCGGATGTGTAATGCAGAAGCATCCCATCTTCCAGGTCGACCCATTCGACGTCGAACTCGCTCGATGCCTGTTCCATCTCTTCCTCAAAGGAAATATAGTTCCCAGGTGCATCGCCGCCTACCAGTACGACTTGTTTTAAATTCGGAAGATCATCAGCAGGAACACGCTCCAATAACTCCGGTGTCGTGATCAGCATCGTTGCTTCACTATCCTCGAGCCTGTCGCGCACTGCCTGCTCCATGAAGGCTTCGAACAGTGGTCCTGCAATCGCACCAACCTTCATAATACCGAAGAATGCTGCATAAAATTCCGGGCTTCTCGGCATGAAAAGAAAAACGCGGTCCCCTTTATCAATATGATGCTTCTTCAATATATTGGCGAACTGATTACTCTTCTGCTTTAAATCTTCAAACGTCAGCACTTCTTCCCGGTCAGGGGCGGAAAATATAAGAGCCGCTTTGTCCTTCTTCTCCGGATCCTCTGCATGACGATCAACCGCTTCATAAGCGATATTAACCTTTCCTGTTTCATTCCACGTGAAATGACGCTTCGCTTCTTCCCACTGAAAATTCTTATACGTTTCTGTGTAGTCTTCCATGTTGTGATTGCCAGATCGAGCCGGTATTGGTTGCATGTCCATAAAATCACCTCATAAGAATTTTTGTAAACGTTTTCTGTCCGTGGCTAATGAAAGCTCTGAATCTTTCAGAGCCTGGACGCGGATATATTTTCTGAATATTAAAGGAATTATCTATATTGTAGGTGATTTCTGTAGATATTTAAAGAGGAATGTCCAAAGATTTACAGAAACAGGTCGACAGCAGGACAAAAATTGACAGCCGTTTACTCCTCCACCTATAATAAACGAAGCATAGAAAGAGGTTTCTTAGCCAACCCCTCTATAAAAAACTAAGGATGTCACTTACTACAAGTCGCAGCCCTTAGGGGTTGCGGCTTTTTTCATGTTCCATTAACTACATCACAAAGGAGAAAACATAATGCCCGGACGAAACGAAGATTCTCTTAATCTATCTCTACTGGGAAACCAGGAAACAGCTTACGCCACTACTTACGACCCGCAGGTCTTGGAGACATTCGATAATCAGCATCCGAACCGCGACTATTTCGTCAAGTTCAACTGCCCGGAGTTCACAACTCTGTGTCCAAAAACAGGCCAGCCTGACTTCGCCACCATTTATATCAGCTATGTACCGAACATTAAAATGGTCGAGAGCAAGTCCCTGAAGCTTTATCTCTTCAGCTTCCGTAACCACGGAGACTTTCATGAGGACAGTGTCAACACAATCATGAACGACCTGATCGATTTGATGGACCCTCGTTATATAGAGGTATGGGGTAAATTCACTCCACGCGGAGGTATTTCTATCGATCCTTACTGCAATTATGGAAAGCCGGGCACGAAGTTCGAACAAATGGCCGATCATCGTATGATGAACCATGACATGTATCCGGAGACGATTGACAACCGTTAAATGAGAAAGAGCTGTCACCCTTTGGTGACAGCTCTTTTTGTGTGGTATCCGGTTTATTTCTTATCGTTCTTATACTGCATATAAACGACGTGGGTGACGAGGAAGTCTTCCATTCCATGTTTCCCATCCGCACCGCCGAGGCCGGATTTACGCATGCCGGCATGGTATCCCTGAACGGCTTCGAAGTTTTCCCGGTTCACATATGTTTCACCGAACTTCAGCTCATTGACCACTCTCATCGCTTCATTCATATCGTCCGTATAGACAGAGGAAGAAAGTCCGTATTCGGTATCGTTACCTTTTTCAATCGCTTCATCTAGTGTTTTGTATGTCGTGATCGGGATGACGGGACCGAAAATTTCTTCCTGCATTATTTTGCTGTCGTGGGTGACGTTGGTCAGGATTGTAGGCTTATAGAAGTAGCCTTTATCCAAATCTCCCCGTTCACCGCCAAATTCCACCTTGGCGCCGTTTTGAACGGCTTCCTTCACCATTTCTTCCACTTCTTCCAACCGGTCTTTACTGACAAGCGGTCCAACGTCCGCTTCTTTGTTCTCCCGCGGATTTCCAATCGTCAAGCCCTCGAACTGATGACGCAGCTTCTCTACGAACTCGTCTGCAATGCTTTCATGGACATAGACGCGCTCCGCATTCGTACACGCTTGTCCATTGTTGGCCAGACGGGAGGTTGTAATAGACTCCACTGCAATATCCAAATCTGCATTTGGAGTGACGATCGCCGGTGCTTTACCTCCAAGCTCCAAATTGACTTTCGTAATATTTTGAGCTGCTGCTTCCATTACTTTCGTACCCGCAGGCACACTACCCGTCATCGTAACCATCTGCACCTCCGGATGCGTCGCCAGTCCGTTACCGATCTCCGAACCGGAACCAGTCACGACGTTATAGACACCCTTTGGAATTTCCTCCATCTTATCGATAATTTTCGTGAATTCCATCGCTGTGTTAGGCGTCTGCTGGCTCGGCTTAAGCACAATTGTGCAGCCAGTCACAAGCGCTGTCGCGACCTTACGTGCCAAAATGAAAACAGGGAAGTTCCATGGTACGATACCGGCGACAACGCCAATCGGTTTTTTATAGATGAAAATATTTTCGTTCGCACGATCACTCGGCACAATTTCCCCTTCAATCCTGCGCGCCCATTCGGACATGTATCGGAAATAATCGATGGCAAGGTCTACTTCGCCGCTGGCAAGCTCGTAATCTTTCCCTTGTTCTTCTTGAAGTAAATCGATGAAGGTAGCACGATTTGCCTCGATTTCATCTCCAAGCTTACGAACGATTCGCCCGCGTTCAATATTAGGCGTCAGCTCCCAGCCCTTTTGTGCAGCTGCAGCCGCGGAAACCGCACGTTCGACATCGTTCTTCGTCCCTTTCGGAATCTTGGAAATGACTTCTTCCGTCGCCGGATTCAGAACTTCGATCCACTCCGAGCTGTCCGATTCTGTATATTCTCCATTAATGTATAGTTTATGTTGAATCATTTTGAATGACCTCCTGTAATGGTTTACCGGGAATATTCCACTTCTTTCGCACCCCTAAACTTTCCAGTTGGTTCACGTCCCACGGAAAATAAAAAAATCTCTGTTTCCAGAGATTTCGTTTTTACCACTCCAATATGTACCCTTTTACTTTCCTTGGTGTTCCACTTTCGACCATCTGCTCTCCTTCAAAATAAGGATTCTCCACGTCAAATCGATAAGCAATTGATTCTGGTTCCAAATACAGCTTGTACTCTAAATCTGTTACCTTGTTTAGAGAAATATCCGCAACCGTCGTCTTGTTGGAATCCTCATCAATGAGAAGTATATCAATGTGCTCATATCCTTGTGTCATCAGCTTCTCCTTCATATTCATACCATGACTCTCCCGTCCTTTTTGTCTATTAACCTTTACCCGGCCTGTCCATCACAAAAACGTAAAAAACGGGAGGAAATCCCCCCGTTCTTATTTATTAATATCCGTATCCACGGCCACCTACATAAGATGCACCAATGATGATCAAAAGGATGAACAAAACAACCAACAGGGCGAAACCGCCTCCGTATCCGTATCCTCCGCTCATTTATTCCCCTCCTCTCACTTACTTTACTACCTTATTCAGATTCGGGGGGTTAGGAAGGGCGGATGCGGATTTTCATTTAAATTATCTTTTCCCTGCACCCCTTCAAAAAGGAAGGGCTCGTCTTAATGATAAATAAGCGAAGTAGAGCGATTGCGCAAAAAAGGCGATCCCCCATATCGGGGCCGGTATGATTTTAGTCGCCCTTGCCAGATTGGCGGCATCTCCAGCCTGTCCCGGAGCGACGAAACTGATCCACATAATTTCAAAAGCGCTCGTCACCGATTCGACGAGAATCAGCGAAGCAAAAAAGACCAGCGTATATTGGACAACCGTCTCATGACCGGTCCGCAGCAGCCAAAGGAACCCGGCTCCGAACGTCACGATCCAAAACACCCCATACAGGTTACGTACCCAGAAGATCAAATTAACAGCAAGAAAGGCAAGAAGAATATAGATCATCCATTTATAGTGGCCACGCCAGATTAAATAAAAAAACAAGAAAGCAAAAAAGGATGCGAAGACGTATCCAGCCATGCTTGTCAGCACCTGTCCGAACCAGGACCGGTGCCCCGTCCACGTGAGGCCGGAGGTGTCAGGAAGGAGTGAAATCCTCCGGACCTCGCCACCAGTCAACAAAGCCATGAGAGAATGTCCGCTTTCATGGATCATCGTATTCAAAATGGCGAAATACTTCCCAACAATAGGAAGCTGCGTCAAAATCAGCGCCAGGACGAGCATCAGAATGATTTGTAATTTCAAGAGTAGACCTCCTTTTCGATAAACTGTGTCGATAAATTCTTTCGCCCGTTTCTTTCCTTTGTACTATACTTAATGAAACGAAGGAGGCACGAAACATGAAGAAATTAATCATATTATGTTCCCTCACAGCCTGTCTGTTTCTGGCCGCATGCTCCTCCCAAGCGGAAGAACAGAAAAATCAACCGAAAGAAATAACGGTTGCTGCAGCCGCCAGTCTGACGGATGCCGTTGAAGAAGCTGCTCCCTTATTCGAAGAAGCAACCGGTACGAAAGTGAATACGACATTTGGAAGCTCCGGGAAATTAGCCAAGCAGATCGAACACGGTGCTCCGGTCGATCTATTCTTATCTGCAGACGGAATGTGGGTCGATGAATTAGAAGAAAAAGAACTTGCCGATACAGAAACACGGACGAATTTTGCTGCCAACCGCATCGTATTGATTACACCAAAGGGTCAGTCGAAAGAAGATGCCCTCACGTTCAAGAGCCTGAATAAGGTCCCGGGTGAGCAAACAATTGCAATCGGTAATCCAGACAGCGTTCCCGCTGGTTCTTATACGAAGCAGGCACTGGAAAAGATTCAATTGTGGAAGGATTTGAAAGATCAGCTTGTCTACGCCAGTGATGTCCGCCAGGTGCTGGCTTATGTAGAATCAGGCGAGGCTGCTTACGGGTTCGTTTATGCAAGTGATGCAGAGATTTCGGATAACATTCAGGTCGTCGAACAAGTGGACAAAAATCTACATAATCCGATCACATACCCAGGAATCCTTATTTCAAAAAGCCGGACTAAGGATCAAGCAGAAGCCTTCTTATCCTTCTTAAAGGAAGATCAGGGACAGGACATCCTGCGGAAATATGGGTTTGAGGTAGAGGGCTGACACGGTGAGTTATTATCCGCTCTACCTATCCCTCAAAGTAGCAGCCATCGCAACCGTTTTTGTTTTTCTTACGGGGACTCTGGCAGCAAGGTGGATTTCCAGACGAATATTTCCCGGGAAAAGTGTCCTGGAGTCTATTTTCCTCATGCCGCTGGTACTTCCGCCGACTGTAACCGGATTCGCCCTTTTATATCTGTTCGGCTCTAATGGATTCATCGGCAGCTGGCTGATGGAATCGTTCGGCATCCGGGTCATCTTCTCCTGGACAGGAGCGGTAATCGCTTCAACGGTGGTCGCTTTTCCACTCATGTATCAAAGCGCCTCCGCCGCTTTTGCCAACTACGATAAAGATTTGGAAAACGCCGCACTTACAATGGGAGCATCGAAGTGGAAAGTGTTCTTCACGATCTCTCTTCCCCTAGCATGGCCCGGCTTATTGGCAGGTCTCGTCATGACATTCGCAAGGTCACTGGGCGAGTTCGGCGCAACCCTTATGATCGCCGGCTACATCCCCGGGAAGACCGATACCATTCCACTCGCAATTTATTTTGCTGTCGAATCCGGACGAATGGAACAGGCCTACATGTGGGTACTGATTATCGTCGCACTCGGATTCAGCACCGTCCTTTGGTTGAATATATGGACGAAGAAGAAAATCTCCTCCCATCCTCATTAAAAAAGCGGAAGATCCTCCGAATGGAAGATCTTCCGCTTTTTCTTTATGCCCCCGGCAGGATTCGAACCTGCGACACACGGTTTAGGAAACCGATGCTCTATCCCCTGAGCTACGGGGGCCAAAACACGTATGTTCCCTATTATACAAAATAAACCAACAATTGAAAAGAGGTACACGCTGAATTTTACGAACTCAGCTGTTACACCTTTGGGATCTATATGGTAAAATGTTAGCTGTCTGTCTACACGTATCGTTTTTTGTAAGATAACCGCGGATGCTGCTGAGCACTGCGTTGAAATAGTGAAAAGAGTTTGAAGGAGGAGAAACCATGGGGGACCTGCCTTTCATTTCCGTCGAAGGGCCCATAGGGGTCGGGAAGACGTCTTTGTCTAAAAAGCTCGCCGCCCAATTTGACTTTCATTTGTTGAAAGAAATCGTGGAGGAAAATCCGTTTTTAGGCAAATTCTATGATGATATCGAGGAATGGAGTTTCCAAACAGAAATGTTCTTTCTATGCAACCGTTTCAAGCAGCTGGAAGACATTGAACGCAAATACTTGCAGCTTGGAAAACCTGTCATTGCCGATTACCATATATCTAAAAACATGATCTTTGCAAGACGCACCCTGAGAGAGGATCAGTTCGACAAATACGCCCGGATTTTTGACATTCTTACTCACGACATGCCGAAACCGAATATGGTCGTCTATCTGCATGCAAGTCTGGACACATTAATGGACAGGATCCGGATGCGCAATCGTGATGTAGAAGCAAACATCCAACCGTCTTATTTGGAGCAGCTCTCTAAAGATTACGATGCGTTCATGCAGCATTTTGAGAGGGAGAATCCGGACATACCGGTTATCCGATTGAACGGGGATAAGCTTGACTTCGTAAAGCGACAGGACGACCTCGACCAAATTGTCGGACTCGTGGAACAACACTTGAATAAAGGAGAAGTAATCAAATGAATGCACGTGAACGCTATGGTATACCACATGACAGCGTGATAACAATCGCCGGTACAGTTGGAGTTGGAAAGTCTACGATGACAAATGCCATTGCTGATGCCCTCCAATTCCGTACCTCCTTTGAAAAGGTGGATACGAACCCGTATCTTGATAAATTCTATCAGGATTTCGAACGCTGGAGTTTCCATCTGCAAATTTACTTCCTCGCCGAACGCTTCAAGGAACAGAAGAAAATCTTCGAATACGGAGGCGGCTTCATCCAGGACCGTTCCATCTATGAAGATACCGGGATCTTCGCCCGGATGCACTACGAGAAAGGAACGATGTCGGAAACGGATTATGAAACCTACCGCAATCTGTTTGATGCAATGGTCATGACACCGTACTTCCCTCATCCTGACCTTCTCATTTACCTGGAAGGTTCTTTTGAAGATATCCTTTCCCGCATCAAAGAACGAGGCCGGCCGATGGAACAGGAAACTCCTGTCGAATATTGGGAAGAAATGTTTAAGCGTTACGATAATTGGATCGACAATTTCAATTCCTGCCCCGTTCTTCGTCTGAACATCGCCGACTATGATGTTTTGAACGATGAATCAAGCATTGAACCGGTATTAGAGAAAATCGGCCACTTCATCCAGGAATCACGCAAATGGCGTTCCAGCCGTCTGCTCACATAAGATTCTCACCCCCTTCCAAACGGAAGGGGGTTTTTTATAAAGTATTTATGAAATCCAACGTTTCATCACTTCCTATGCTTATCATGATAAACAGGAGGGAGCACCAGCATGCCTGTTTCTACAGCGACTGTCAGCTTGTTTATTCTTAGTCTGTTTTGTTTACTGTTCACTTGGACGATACTCGTTTTGTATAAAAGAAAAAACAACCGCTCCGGACATTAGTCCGGCCGCGGTTGTTTTTGTTTAGATAGGAATGCCTGTATCATATTCCGGTGGCTCCCGACCATCCGGTCAGGGAGCGCTTCAGGATCTATAAATGCAAGCTGCAGCGATTCTTCGTTTCGTCTTAATATCCCGCTGTACTCCTGCGTGTGATAAACGGTTGTGACGACATAGAATTCATCACCGTTTTCCACTTTGCTGTACTGATCTTCCCCCGAATAGACATCCATCAAGGAAAGAGTACCAAGCGTCAAACCGGTTTCCTCATAGACTTCCCTGCGAGCGACCTGCTCTGTGCTTTCGCCAAGCTCCATTAATCCGCCGGGAAGCCCCCAGACGCCGTGCGGAGAACGACGCTGCTGGAGAAGTATTTTCCCTTCTTCGTTCCTCACGATGACAACAGAACCGACAAGTATCAGCGGGCGATGACCGACAAGGGCGCGAAGTTCCTGAACATAACCCATCAGACGACCTCCCCTGTCAGTTGGCCAGGCCGACGGTTTCTTTTAGGTGACGGCCTTCTTCCAAAGCCTTCAGTAGGAAATGAGCGACGTCGCCCCGATTGATTCTTCTTCCATCCTTCGGAACTGTAGGCGAAGTACGGTACATCTTTGTCACACCACCGTCATCGAGGCGCATCGGACGGGCGATCGTATAATCGAGTCCTGCTGCCATAATGGCATTGACCGCCTGGCTGTGATCCTTAAGGACGTTCTTCAAAATAAGCCGGGACATCCACCCTGTAAAGCCTGGGATCTCTTTATAAATACCGGCAGAAGCAACGTACAGAATACGGGAAATACGATGTTCAAGCATGCCCCGAACGAGATTCCCCGCCATTCTTTCCAGATTATCCTTCTGTTTCAGGCTGTCAGATCCGAGACACGATACGACAGCTTCCTGTCCTTCCATTACAGCGGAAACGGCTTCTCTGTCGAGGGCATCTCCCTCTACGACACGCAGGCGCTCATGGACAAGCATCCATTTATCCGGTGTCCGTACAAAGGCGGTTACCTCATGGCCTGATTCAAGTGCCTGTTTCACAAAGGAAAGACCCGTTCCTCCAGTCGCACCAAATACAACGATTTTCATAGATTCCACCTCCAAGACTTCCTTCTACTCTATTATAACTTGGAGGTGTTGGGAAACCAGCATTCAGCTCTCCATCCGTCTCAGGAGAGCGGTGAATAGAACAGCACCAATAACCATTATACCGCCGATCCAAGGTGTATGGATCAGACCGATGGAATCTACAATCAACCCACCGACAAAGGAACCGATGGCAATACCGACGTTAAAGGCCGCAATATTCAAAGCGGAGGCGACATTGACAGCAGAAGGGACGTATTTCTCCGCCAGCTGAACCACTAATATCTGCAAAGCAGGAACGTTCATAAATGCAAACAGTCCCATCAGGAAAAGAACGATCAGAGTGACGGCCTTGAATGGAACGGCAAAGGTAAGCACGATCAGAACCACTGCCTGAAAGACGAACATCCAGAACAACGCCTTCAGCGGGTTACGGTTGGAAAGCTTCCCGCCGACCGTGTTACCGATCGCCACTGCCACTCCGTAAACGAGCAGGATGACACTGACAAGGCTGGGAGCAAAGCCGGTGATATCCTCTAACAGTGGAGCCAGATAGGTAAACGCAACAAATGTTCCACCATACCCGAGAGCCGTTATAAGGAAAGCAAGCATAATTTTACTGTTCTTTAATATTTTCATTTGATCCGAGAATTTGGAGGGTGGTGCTTCCTCTAAATCTTTCGGTACAAGTAAAGCACTTGCAATGATGCCGATCACACCAAGTAAAGCCACACCGGCGAAGGTCGCCCTCCAGCCGAAGTGCTGACCGATGAAAGTACCGAGCGGGACCCCTGTTACCGTGGCTACCGTCAATCCTGTAAACATAAAGGCAATTGCACTTGCCCGCTTATTCTCAGGGACAAGACTTGCTGCAATGGTCGAACCGATGGAAAAGAAAATACCATGAGAAAAAGCCGTAATTACCCGCGCAGCCAACAATATACCGAAACTGGACGATAAAGCAGCGATGGAATTACCTATAATAAAAATTACCATAAGTGCCATAAGCAGATTCTTTCGTCCCATTCTACTTGTTAAAGCAGTCAAAACAGGAGCACCGACGGCAACCCCCACCGCATAACCGGAAATCAACAGACCGGCAAGTGTAATGGAAATAGATAAGTCACCTGCAAGGGAAGAAAGCAGGCCGACTGGAACGAATTCTGTCGTTCCGATACCAAAAGCACTGATCGCAAGAGCTAATAATGCAAACGTATTGCTGTTTTCTTTTGTTTGAATGGATGCCTTTCCGACACCTTGTGATTGGGAACTCATTCTGTTCCTACCTCCTCTTTTCATGATCAAAACGAGGCGCCTTTCGTTTCTAGAAACGATTATGCCTGCTTTTCCATGACTTGAGAAGTACGCACTTCCGGGTGCTATAGGAACTTATAAGTAACATTTATGACACACCAAGGGTTCTACCGAGATAAAAAAATAGCCAAACAGGTCGAACCATGGTAATTTAGTGTATAGCAATTATAAACTGTACCGTCTAAAAAGTACCTTAGGGAAGGAGAGTTAGACATGGCCAAGTACAACATCCCTGTAGAGGCTGCATTGGAAGTCATCGGAGGTAAATGGAAGGTCGTCATCCTCTGTCACTTGATCAAAAAGAAAAGGCGCACGTCCGAGTTGAAACGCTTGATGCCCGGCATCACACAAAAGATGCTGACTCAGCAGCTTCGTGAATTGGAAGCAGACGGCGTCCTGAACCGCATCGTTTATAATCAAGTACCACCGAAGGTAGAATATGAACTAACGGAATATGGATGGACGTTGAAAGGTGCCCTCGACATGCTTTGTGAATGGGGTGAACAGCATATCGAGAATACGTACCCGAACAAAGAAGATGTGCTACTGGACACAGAGGAATTAGAAAAAGTATAGAAGGATAGATAACCATTGCTTGGAGCAGGCTCCTTTCAGACAGTGCATTCATATTAAGAAAAATCCCTCCTGATCCATGGAGGGATTTTTATTTGCCGTAACCTAAAGAGGCCGCCTCTAGTTTTAAGCATAAAAAAAATCGTTACATGACGTAACGATTTCTGTTCTATAATCTCCAATTTTTATGCGCAATTGTTGATAATAATAATGGCGGAGGAGGAGGGATTCGAACCCCCGCGAGCCGTAAAGCCCCTGGCGGTTTTCAAGACCGCTCCCTTCAGCCAAACTTGGGTACTCCTCCGTATGACCGACAATAAATATATTACCATTTATCATCTCTTTCGTCAATACATCCTGAAGATTTTCCCTAAAAAACCTCCGGAATAATGACTGCTTTGTTATTATACAAAATCCGTATTGCCTTCGTCAACTAAAATCGACAACTTCCGATGCCGATGAACACGATGAGCTTTCCATGAGGCGGATGACCCTCCTGATCGTTTTGCTCTTCCAGGGTCTCATTGCTGAAAAAAACCGTACAGACAGGATCTGTACGGTTTTTTCTCTTATTTGCTGATGGCGTCTTTGCCACCCATATATGGACGAAGCACTTCCGGCACGACGACAGAACCATCTTCCTGCTGATAGTTTTCCAAGATCGCTGCAACGGTACGACCGATGGCAAGTCCGGAACCATTCAGTGTATGGACGAATTCCGGCTTCGCTTTCTCGTCACGGCGGAAACGGATACCGGCTCGACGCGCCTGGAAATCTTCAAAGTTAGAGCAGGAGCTGATTTCGCGGTATGTTTCCTGACTCGGGATCCACACTTCGATATCGTATTTCTTCGCTGCTGTGAAACCAAGATCGCCTGTGCACATGCTCATGACACGGTAAGGAAGTTTCAACAGCTGGAGTACTTTCTCCGCATGACCGGTGAGTTCTTCCAATACATCGTAAGAATCCTCCGGCTTGGCAAGCTGGACAAGCTCGACTTTGTTGAATTGGTGCTGGCGGATGAGTCCGCGGGTATCGCGGCCGGCAGAACCTGCTTCAGAACGGAAGTTGGTGCTGAAAGCGACAAACTTCTGTGGAAGATCTGCTGCACTTAATATTTCTTCCCTGTGGAAGTTCGTAACTGGAACCTCTGCCGTTGGAACGAGGTAATAATCCCAGTCCTGAATCTTAAAGGCATCTTCTTCGAACTTCGGAAGCTGGCCTGTACCAGTCATAGAGGTACGATTAACCATTTGTGGTGGCAGCATCTCCTGATATCCGTGCTCATCAGAATGAAGGTCCATCATGAAGTTGAGCAGGGCACGCTCCAAGCGGGCACCAAGGCCTTTGTAGAATACGAAACGGCTTCCCGTCACCTTAGAGGCACGCTCGAAGTCCAGCATACCAAGGTCTGTCGCCACGTCCCAGTGCGGCTTCGCTTCAAAGTTGAAGGCAGGGAGTTCTCCCCATTTTCTCGCTTCCTGGTTGTCGTCTTCATCTTCTCCGACAGGAACACTTTCATGAGGAATGTTCGGAATAGATAACAGCATCGTTTCCAATTTCTCCTCGACTTCTTTCCATTCTGTATCAAGCGTTTTGATACGATCGCCGACTTCGCGCATTTCCTTAATCTTATCGTCCGCATCTTCCTTCGCTTTCTTCAGTTGGGAGATTTCCTTGGAAACTTCATTCCTCTTCGCTTTCAGCTCTTCTGTTTCCTGAATCAGCTCCCGGCGTTTACTGTCGAGATCACCGAATGCATCCAGATCAGACAAGTCTTCCCCGCGGTTTTGCAGCTTCGCTTTTACTTCGTCAAAGTTCTGACGCAGATACTTCATGTCTAACATCATCTATTCCTCCTTGTTATTTTTCTGCCTATAAAAAAAACTCCCGTCCCTTATATAAAGGGACGAGAGCTTTTCTATATGCTTCCCGCGATACCACCCAAGTTGAAGGTACCATGACCTTCCGGCTTCTACTCATAACGGTGAGCACCGGTACAGCTTACTGGACTTCGGCTGCACAACTCAAGGATGGATTCACACGGCTTCCCCGTCAGTTCTCACCAGCCACTGACTCTCTTCAAGGAGAAGGGACGTGCTACTATTTCCTATCATCGCGTTAATTATAAAGGTTGTGTTACATAAGATTAGCGGATTTAAAATTATAATGCAAGTGTTTTACGGGAGTTCTCCACCATTTTCACAAAATGAGCCGTGATGCGGTGGTCATCTGTCAATTCAGGGTGGAAAGAACATGCCAGGTACTGGTCCTGCTGAGCTGCGACGATATGTCCGTCATAGCGGGCCAGCACTTTCGTTTCTTCACCGACACCTTCGATATAAGGAGCACGGATGAAGACCGCATTGAATCCTTCCGCCACCCCTTCGATATCAAGATCCGCTTCAAAGCTTTCCCGCTGTCGGCCGAAAGCATTGCGGCGTACTTTGATATCCATCAGACCGAGGTGGACATCATAGGAACCGTCGATTTCAGATGCAAGGAGAATCAGGCCGGCACACGTACCGAAGATCGGCTTCCCTGCTTTTCCGAATTGACGGATCGGCTCAAGGAAATCGTATTTGTCAATCAACCGGCGGATGGTTGTGCTCTCTCCACCGGGAATGATCAAACCGTCGATTTGTTCCAGCTGTTCCTTCTTCTTAACGACGACAGCTTCTGCTCCTGATGCCTCGACAGAACGAACATGCTCACGAAAAGCGCCTTGTAAACCTAATACACCGATTGTAGTCATGATGTCATTCTCCTTTACTTACTGGCTGCGTTCCTGCATGCGCTGATCAGGTGTAAGAGTGGAGATTTCCATCCCTTTCATCGCTGTACCCAAGTCTTTGGACAGCTCACCAATCAGTTTGTAGTCCGTATAGTGAGTCGTCGCTTCTACGATCGCACGAGCGAATTTCTCAGGGTTGTTGGACTTGAAGATACCGGATCCAACGAATACACCGTCTGCTCCAAGCTCCATCATAAGAGCCGCATCAGCCGGAGTAGCAATTCCACCCGCTGCAAAGTTTACAACAGGAAGACGGCCTTCTTCACGGATTTCCATAAGAAGATCGAACGGTGCGCCGTTTTCTTTAGCAAATACCATGACTTCATCTTCAGACAGCCCGCGAAGTTTACGGATTTCTGATTGTACTTGACGCATGTGGCTTACTGCTTCCACGATGTTTCCTGTACCAGGCTCACCTTTCGTACGAAGCATGGAAGCTCCTTCACGGATACGACGAGTCGCTTCTCCGATGTTACGGCATCCACAAACGAAAGGAACCGTGTAGTCATCTTTCTTGATGTGGTAGATTTCATCAGCTGGAGTCAGTACTTCACTCTCATCGATATAATCCACACCCATCGCTTCAAGGACACGAGCTTCTGTGATGTGACCGATACGTGCTTTAGCCATTACCGGAATAGAAACAGCATTCATGACTTCTTCTACGATCGTTGGATCCGCCATACGAGCGACTCCACCTGCAGCACGGATGTCTGCTGGTACACGTTCAAGAGCCATAACGGCTACTGCGCCGGCCTCTTCCGCGATTTTTGCTTGCTCTGCGTTTACGACGTCCATGATGACGCCACCTTTTTGCATTTCGGCCATTCCGCGTTTGACGCGATCCGTACCTGTTTGTGACATGATATATTCCTCCCTGACAGCTATATGTTTCAAGCATTTTAAATTTTTTGAATCATAGATTCTTATCCTCTATTGTAACGCATTACCGCTTTAAATCCTACAAAATATGTAGGTTTTTTTTATGTTAGAACCAACCTTTGACCATATCTACGGCACCAGTGAAGATATCCGCAAAGAATTGGCCGATTGCTCCAAGCATCAGCATGAACCAGTTTGATTTATCGACGTCTTCCGCAGCGACGAGTTCAACGGTCTCCCCTTCATCAGAAACAAGGTTGCTGTAGTTATCTTCCCCGTTATAAACAAGAACGGCCGTTCCGACTTTGTCTCCCTTTTTGACCGGGGCGACAAGTTCTCCATCTTCATTCAGCTTGTCCTTATCCAACTTGTACTCCAGTGTGTATTGATCTTCTTCGGCATTCTTCACCATGGTGCTTATTGCTTCGCTTGTCTCAATAGCGACACTGTCTTCTTTTCCTTTAGCAACAGAAACGGTCGATTCTTCCTCTTTCGCATATCCTGCCGGGAATAGTTCCTGGCGGGAGAATTGCTGGAATCCGTAATCCAACAGTTCGGCTGTCTGCTGGAAACGGCTCTCACGGGTTTCTGATTTCATAACGACGGAAATCAGACGTACACCGTCCCGTTCAGCTGTTCCTGTAAAGGTATTGCCCGCAAGCTCGGTATAGCCGGTTTTCAAGCCGTCCATGCCTTCATATTCGAACTGCTTCAAGTTCTCTCCAGGCATTCCCGGAAGCATCCAGTTCCAGTTCGTGACGGTTTTTCCTTCGAATTCTAATGTCGGCTGACTGGAGATTTCCAGTGCCTGCGGATAATTATTGATCAGGTGATAAGCAAGCGTGGCAGCGGATTTGGCAGAAAGCATGTTGACTCCATCTGCCGCCGTTCCTTCTGGGTGGTTATCCCCGAGGTGGGCGTTATCTAATCCAGAAGCGTTCACGAATTCATAATCCGGAAGACCTAATTCCTTGGCTTTTTCATTCATCATTTTGACGAATTCGCCTTCACTTCCACCAACCAGCTCGGCCAGTGTAATCGTCGTGGCGTTATCCGAGTTGATCGCCATCGCTTCATATAGTTCTCGTACCGTATAATCTTTATTCATTTTTAACCCGACACCTGAATATTCAGGGTTGGCGGATATTTCATAAGCATAAGGACTGATTTGTGTCGTCGTATCCCAGCTGATTCTTCCTTCATCAATCGCTTCCAAAACGAGATACTCTGTCATCATCTTCGTCATACTTGCTGGAGGTAGAGTTAAATCTGCCTCTTTTTCATACAAAATCTTCCCTGTGTCTGCATCAACGAGGATCGCTGATTTCGCCCCAACGTCAACGGTGCTTGCATATGTACTCAATGGACTCATAAATACGGCAAACACTGTCATAAGCACGACCATAGTCATGGCCACTGATGCTCTCAATCTTTGTTTCAACTTTCTCGACCTCCACCCTTAAAATATGCATCCTCGTTATTTTATCACATGCGTATATAAAAGAATAGACAGGGAAAAGTCCCTGTCTATCGGATATACAGAGGGTCAAACGGAGTAGTTTGGCGCCTCTTTCGTAATCTGTACGTCATGCGGATGGCTCTCTTTCAGGCCTGCACCTGTGATACGGATGAACTGGGAATCGTTCCTTAGTGCGTCGATTGTCGGTGTGCCGCAATAGCCCATACCGGAGCGTAGTCCGCCGAGAAGCTGATGGATCGTATCCGCAAGCGGCCCTTTATAAGGCATGCGGCCTTCGATTCCTTCCGGTACCAGTTTCTTCGCTTCCTGCTCATTTTGGAAATATCGGTCTTTCGATCCGGATTCCATCGCGCCGACAGAGCCCATACCGCGATACACTTTAAAGCGTCGGCCTTGGAATATTTCCGTTTCACCAGGGCTTTCTGTTACACCTGCCAGAAGACTGCCTAGCATAACAGCATGTCCACCAGATGCAAGCGCCTTGACGATATCTCCGGAATACTTGATACCACCGTCTGCGATGATCGGTTTGCCGTGGCGGGCAGCTTCCGTTGCACAATCATGAATGGCAGTGATTTGAGGAACTCCGACTCCTGCTACGACGCGGGTCGTACAGATGGATCCAGGTCCGATTCCGACCTTCACGACATCCGCACCTGCTTCGATCAATTCGCGTGTCGCTTCCGGAGTCGCGACGTTTCCGGCAATGATATTGATTTCAGGGTGACGGTCGCGGATACGTTTCACTTGTCCGATAACCCCTTGGGAATGGCCGTGAGCCGTATCGACGACAAGGGCATCGACGCCGGCATCCACAAGTTTATCAATTCGAGTCATGGCGTCTGCTGTGACACCTACCGCTGCGGCAACCAGCAGACGTCCTTGAGAATCTTTCGCAGAGTTCGGGAATTCGATGACCTTCTCGATATCCTTGATGGTAATCAAGCCTTTCAGTACGCCTTGGTTATCGACCATCGGAAGCTTCTCGATCTTGTATTGCTGAAGGATCTTCTCCGCTTCATCCAATGTCGTGCCGACAGGAGCTGTGACCAGGTTTTCGCTTGTCATGACTTCACGGATCGGAATGGAGTAGTTTTCGATGAAGCGAAGGTCACGGTTCGTCAAGATTCCGACAAGTTTCTGTTCTTCTTCATTGTTTACGATCGGTACACCGGAAATACGGAACTTGCCCATCAAGTGTTCGGCATCAAAAACCTGATGTTCCGGTGTCAGATAGAATGGATTCGTGATGACGCCGCTCTCGGACCGCTTCACACGATCGACATGCTCAGCTTGTTCTTCGATCGACATATTCTTATGAATGACACCAAGACCGCCTTGTCGTGCCATGCCGATCGCCATCGCTGCTTCCGTAACCGTATCCATACCGGCACTGATGATCGGCATATTCAACCGAAGCGTCGGGGATAGTTCTGTCGCTAAAGAAACATCACGCGGCAGGACATCTGATTTAGCAGGCAAAAGCAGTACATCGTCAAATGTTAAACCTTCTTTAGTAAACTTGTCTTCACGCATGCTTGACCTCTCCTTTTCTTCCTTCAAATAGTTTGGGTGAAAGTGGGTAAAATAAGTGGTACATTCGCAACATTAATTACTTATTGTTATTTACAATACGACAATGATAGTGCTTTTTCAACCATAAAAATATTGGGAGAAACTCCCTTGTAACAGTGGAAAGGAGAGGAAGCGTTGCCAAATCACGATACGATTCTGACCTATCTGCAGGTCACTGCCCATTCCCGCCCGTTTCTTCAGGCTTGCTATGACAAAATCGGACATCAAAAAGCGGAGCATCACGCCTATAACAACGCCGAACGTTTCCAATACGGGTTACTTCTCGGCGGCGACTACTGGCGGACGGCTCTTCAGACACCGCTCAGCGTAAAGCCTCTCCTGTTCTATTACGGACTAAACCACTTTATGAAGAGCTGCCTGCTTACGGTCGACCCTGGTTATCCAGCAACGGCAAAAGTGCTTGCCCACGGGTTATCTACAAGAAAAAGAAAAAAACAGCATTACCGGTTTCTTGAAGATGATATAAGGATCCAGCCCCACGGCTTGTTTCAGCACGCGGCGCATCATCTTTTTCAATTCTCCTCGAACAAAGAGAAAGTATCGATGGATGAACTGCTCCGACCGCTTCCGGCGATGGACACCATCTATCAATGGAAAGAGGAAAAAGCCAAAGAACCGGATGAAAACTGGCCGGAGCTGCTTCGTTACTTCGCCGTCCTCTACAATTTAAGTATGCTTGTCCGTTATGAGGGCGAGTGGTGGGGGGAGATGGAGCAGATGAAGGACAGAGAGGATTACGTCTTCATTCTGCATTTCCTCGAAACCGCTTCGGAAAGAATTCCGGAATTGATTTCTTTGTGGATGAAAGACCAGTGGTCATCGGTTCCATGACGTCACTGGTCTTTTCTTTATTCATAGACTTCTTCAATATATAAATCCAAGTGTTCTTTTAAATTAATAATGGAATCGTTACTTTGAACAATCGGTCTGACTGGATCCTGTTCATCTACAAAGAGAATATCCGCTTTACTGTTATCGGAAAGTCGTACCTTCGTACCAATTGAGTAGCCTGTCAGTTCTTTGGCTAAGGTTTGAATGACTTCCTGGTGATACCGTCCCATCTGCTTCTGCAGCATTTCCTCGAGTACTAGAAACGGAGAACGCCGTTCCCTGTAATGGCGCTCGGACGTCATGGCATGGTACATGTCACTGACGGCAAGGATTTGACTGAACATGTGAATCTTGTCGTGATGCAGGCCAAGTGGATATCCGGTCCCATCCATCCGCTCATGGTGCTGGAGGATCGCAAGCTTCGACTCCTTGCTTAACGAAGCGATTTTCTCTGTCATTCGGTAGGATAAGGCGGGATGATTCTTCACCTGACTGTATTCCGTTTCGGTGAGTGCAGCTTCTTTACTGGTTATCCGTTTATCGATCCGGGCCATTCCTGCATCAGCAAGTGCCCCTGCAAGCCCTACCTGAATCCATTCTCCATAGCTGTATCCCATCTTTGAAGCCACATAGCCGGATAAGAGGCCGGTCGCCACTCCGTGATGATACATATAATCAACAGCTGTCGAATGATGATGAAGTGTAAAGATGTCCGGTTTTGATTCTACCGACTTCTCAAGCAGGGGCACCATGATCCGCCTTACTTCTCGAATATCGACGGCGGACCCGGCCTGCCAGGAATTGTACCATTCCTTATAGGATTGAACGGCATCCAAGTACTGCTCTTCGAAAGTATGCAGTATAACAGAAGAGGGAGAAGGCGTATTGGATATCGGTTGTTCTGTTTCTGTGTCTGTGTCTTGCTGAGGAATGAACGGTGTGCCGTCGGAACGCTTGTGGGATATTTCTATGTAAGGGATTTGAAACTTCTTCAAAACTTCGATATGAACCGGTTGAACGATGGTATTTTTCGGAATGATCGGTCGCTGTGTACGTCCTTTCACGTCTTGAACGATGATGCATCCCGGTGTCAACTGCCCTGGACTCACTCTCATACGTACTTCCACCTCTCTTGTAGAAATAAAAAAGCCGCCTGCCGCTAAGGAACGACAGGCGACGGTATTTAAGCTTACGACTCTTCTGTAGGATCGTTACCGGATTCAGATTCTGTTTCCGAAGCTTCCTGCTCCGCCTGCTTTTCGGCTTCTGCTTCCATTGCTTCTTCCAACAGTTCTTCTTCCTCTTTCTCGGATTCAACCCGGGCGACAGTCGCCACTTCTTCTCCATCTCCAAGACGGATCAGGCGGACTCCTTGTGTGTTACGTCCTGTTTCGGAAATACTTTCCATCGGCATGCGGATCAAGACACCGCTTGCTGTGATGATCATGATATCCTCTTCACCGTTTACGGCTTTTGTTGATACAACATGACCGTTCTTATCTGTCAGATTACACGTGATGATTCCTTTACCACCACGGTTTGTAATTCTGTAATCACTCGCAGGGGTACGCTTTCCGTAGCCATTCGTCGTTACGGTCAATACCTGCAGGGAGTCATCAAGGATTTCCATGGAAACGACGTGGTCATCGTCACGGAGGGAAATTCCCTTCACACCAGCTGCTGTACGGCCCATTGGACGAATCTGGTCTTCATTGAACCGGATCAGATATCCGTTCCTTGTTCCGATCATGATATCCTTCGATCCATCCGTAAGACGAACGGAGATAAGTTCATCATCTTCCCGAAGACCGAGGGCGATCAGACCGCCTTTACGAATATTGGCGAACTGGGACAATGTCGTCCGTTTCGTAATCCCGTTTCTCGTTGTGAAGACGAGGTACCAGTCATCTACGAAATCTTCGACAGCGATGACGGCATTGATCCATTCATCCTGCTCGATATTCAGCATGTTGATGATCGGGATTCCTTTCGCAGTACGGCTGAATTCCGGTACTTCATACCCTTTTGCCTTGTAAACCTTCCCTTTGTTGGAGAAGAACAACAGCGTATTGTGAGTAGAAGTAGAAAGCAGGTGTTCCACGAAATCTTCTTCATGAGTGCCCATTCCCTGTACTCCGCGTCCTCCGCGGCGCTGGGAACGATACGTGGTTGCAGGAAGACGTTTCACGTATCCCTGGTGAGTCAATGTCACGATGACCGTCTCTTCCGGAATCAGGTCTTCATCTTCAATAAAGTCTGTACCGCCAAGGACGATTTCTGTACGGCGCTCATCATTGTACCGCTCTTTGATGTCGAGGAGCTCTCCACGAATAATCT
This sequence comes from Bacillus sp. SB49, assembly GCF_000469135.2. NCBI lineage: Bacteria > Bacillati > Bacillota > Bacilli > Caryophanales > Bacillaceae > Bacillus > Bacillus sp. SB49. The sequence goes on along the minus strand of NZ_CP048117.1, from coordinate 45,871 downwards.
CAAGAACCTTCTCGTCATCGGCCAGGATTGCCTTCAATTCGGCAATATGCTTGATAAGCTCCTGGTACTCTTCTTCGATCTTCTCTCTTTCAAGACCAGTCAAACGCTGAAGGCGCATATCAAGAATCGCCTGGGCTTGTTTCTCTGAAAGACCGAATCGTTCCATCAAGCCGTTTCTCGCAATGTCTGTCGTCTGCGATTCACGAATCAGCGCGATCACTTCATCCAGATGATCAAGTGCGATACGCAGCCCCGCCAAAATGTGGGCACGCGCTTCCGCTTTTTTCAGTTCGAATTCGGTACGTCGTCTGATAACGACCTTCTGGTGCTCTAAGTAATGCTCCAGACACTGCTTAAGGTTGAGGACCTTCGGATGGCCGTCAACGAGAGCAAGGATGTTGATGCCGAAAGTAGACTGCAGAGCTGTCATTTTATACAAATTATTCAAGAGGACGTTCGGATTCACATCTCTGCGAAGCTCGATAACGACACGCATTCCGTTCCGGTCAGACTCGTCACGAAGATCGGTGATACCGTCAATCTTCTTATCACGGGCAAGATCGGCGATCTTCTCTACAAGACGGGCTTTGTTCACCTGGTATGGAAGCTCTGTGACAAGCAGACGTGTTTTGCCGTTCGCCTGTTCTTCAATATCGACTTTGGCACGAACGGTAATCGAGCCTTTCCCAGTTTCATAGGCTTTACGGATACCGCTCAAGCCAAGGATCTTACCGGCAGTAGGGAAGTCCGGGCCGTAAATATGATTTTCCATCAATTCCTGGATTGTAATATCCTCATCCTTACTCAAGGCAAGGACTGCGTCGATGACTTCCCCCAACTGGTGGGGAGGGATGTTTGTTGCCATACCGACAGCAATTCCCGCTCCTCCGTTCACGAGCAAGTTCGGGAATTTGGATGGCAGAACGGCTGGTTCACGCTCGGTACCATCATAGTTGTCATTGTAATCGATCGTATCCTTGTTGATATCACGAAGGATCTCCATCGAGATTTTGGACATTCGGGCCTCTGTGTAACGCATGGCGGCTGCGGCGTCCCCGTCCACAGAACCGAAGTTACCGTGACCGTCTACAAGCATGTAACGGTAGTTGAAATCCTGAGCCATACGGACCATCGTATCGTAAACAGCGGAATCTCCGTGCGGGTGATACTTACCGATAACTTCCCCTACGATACGAGCCGATTTCTTATAAGCTTTATCTGCGTGCATTCCAAGGTCATGCATGGCATACAATATTCTCCGGTGTACAGGCTTCAATCCATCCCTTACATCCGGAAGGGCACGGGCGACGATAACACTCATCGCATAGTCCAGGAAAGAGGTTCTCATTTCCTGACTGATATTGATTTCCTGCACGCGCGGGCGTTCGGGTTGATCGACCATTCTTTCTACCTCCTAGTTGCCTTTCAAAGAGAAGCAGCCGCAAAAGGCTGCTCCCTCCTCTTCCCTCCCATCCAAACTGGTGGAAAAGAAAAAGACTGCTGATCTATCTATTTACACATCAAGATTCTGTACATACTGGGCATTTTCCTGAATGAAGTTACGACGCGGTTCGACTTTGTCCCCCATCAGGATATCAAATGTTTCATCAGCGCCCATCGCATCTTCCAGATTCACCTGAAGCATCGAACGGGTTTCCGGATCCATCGTTGTCTCCCACAGCTGTTCCGGGTTCATCTCTCCAAGTCCCTTGTAACGCTGAATCCCTGGTTTCGGTGAAGCAGAAAGCTGGGCAAGCATGGAATCAAGTCCTTTGTCGCTGTAGGTATAGTACGTCGCTTTCCCCTGCTGGATCTTATACAGCGGCGGCTGGGCGATGTAAATATAGCCTTTTTCGATCAGAGGACGCATGTAACGATAGAAGAACGTCAGCAGCAATGTACGGATATGGGCACCGTCGACATCGGCATCCGTCATGATGACGATCTTATGGTAACGGGCTTTCTCTATGTCGAAATCTTCACCGATTCCCGTACCGAGCGCCGTAATGATTGTTCTGATTTCGTTGTTGGAAAGAATCTTATCCAGGCGCGCTTTCTCTACGTTGATAATCTTACCTCTCAATGGAAGAATAGCTTGGAAGTGCCTGTCACGGCCCTGCTTTGCTGAACCTCCGGCAGAGTCACCCTCAACGATGTACAGTTCTGATATTTTGGCATCTTTGGAAGAACAGTCTGCTAATTTACCAGGCAGGTTGGATACTTCCAACGCGCTCTTACGGCGGGTCAATTCCCTGGCTTTCTTCGCTGCCATTCTTGCTCTTGAAGCCATCAGGCCCTTCTCGACAATCGTTTTCGCCATTTGCGGGTTTTCAAAAAGGAATCTGGAGAAATTCTCTGAGAACAAGGCGTCCGTCACGGTTCTCGCTTCACTGTTCCCAAGTTTCGTCTTCGTCTGTCCCTCAAACTGGGGATCCGGGTGTTTGAGCGAGATGATCGCTGTCAGTCCTTCCCGGACGTCGTCCCCGGTCAAGTTCGGGTCGGTCTCCTTGAACATGTTGTTCTTGCGGGCGTAGTCGTTAATGACACGCGTCAGTCCTGTCTTGAACCCGGATTCATGTGTTCCACCTTCATAGGTATGGATGTTGTTCGCGTAGGAATAGATATTGCTTGCGAATCCATCGTTGTACTGCATTGCGATTTCGATGGAGATTTCATCCTGCTCGCCTTCGATGAAAAAGGCATCATGCAGAACTTCACGCGTACGGTTCATGTGTTCGACGTAGGAAAGGATCCCACCTTCGAAATGATATTGGACCGGATCTTCATCCGTACGTTTATCATCGATCGTTATCGTCAATCCTTTATTCAGGAAAGCAAGCTCACGCAGACGGTTGGCCAGGATTTCGAACTTATACTCCTGCGTTTCTGAGAAGATCTCTTCATCAGGCTTGAATGTGATGCGTGTTCCAGTAATGTCTGTCTCACCGATCACTTTCAAATCATCCGCAGGTACACCGCGGTGGTAGGCCTGGTAATAAATGTTCCCATCCCGGTGAACGAATACTTCCAGCTTTGTTGATAAGGCGTTCACGACAGAAGCTCCCACCCCGTGCAGACCTCCGGACACTTTGTATCCTCCGCCGCCGAATTTACCGCCGGCGTGGAGAACGGTCAGGATCGTCTCTACGGCAGGACGACCGGTCTTTTCCTGAATACCTACAGGGATACCGCGCCCATTATCTGTAACCGTGATGCTGTTATCCTCTTCAATGGCAACTTCAATATGGTCACAGTAACCGGCCATCGCTTCGTCAATACTGTTATCGACAATCTCCCATACGAGGTGGTGAAGGCCCTTTTCGTTCGTCGATCCGATGTACATTCCCGGACGTTTCCGAACAGCCTCCAACCCTTCCAGTACCTGTATTTGACTCTCATCATACGCCTGTTGTTCTTCGATAATATCTTCCTTCATGGTACTCACCTACATTTCTCAAGTGGTTTTGCATTAAATCCTTTAGGACTGCTGACTGAATCTATCGCTTGTTTCTTTATGTTTCCTCCGAGAAATCCTCAAGCTTGCTTAAGGTCGTCATCATATTGGCACGTTTCTTCAACGTGAAAACAGACAGTGGACTGAAGTAGATCACATCGTTCGTTATGACGATAGACTTCGCTTGATGATCTTCTGTTTCAATAACCTGTCTGTTTTTTCGCTGATTGAAAATAAACTCCTCGATGATCGAGGAAGAAGAAATCAAGCTGTTATCGATGATCGCCACTACGTCTTCCGAATGAATCACATGGTCATCCCCGATGTGAATAAACATTCCTCCACCTCATTTCTCAACGTCTATCGTTCCTTCACGGACACGGAATATCGCAGCCTCCTCCAACGCCTCATGTTCGATCCCTTCAATGCTCGTCGTCGAAACGAACGTCTGCACTTTCCCTTGGATCGTATGAAGCAGGTGGGACTGACGGAAGTCATCCAGCTCGCTGAGCACGTCATCCAACAGAAGAATCGGGTATTCTCCCACTTCGCTGTGAATCAATTCGATTTCTGCGAGTTTCAAAGACAACGCCGTCGTCCGCTGCTGGCCTTGGGAGCCGTACGTCTGAACATCCTTCCCGTTAACATAGAACAAGAGATCGTCCCGGTGCGGACCGGCAAGCGTGGTGCCGCGTTCCACCTCTTTTGCTTCTATTTCCGCGAACTTTTCCGAATATGTCTTCTTTATTGTTTCCAAATTCATATCCTCTGATACTTTCACACTCGCATCATAGGAAATTTGTAATTGTTCCAGCTGTCGGCTGATCCCTTCATGGATCGGAGCCGCCCATGAACGAAGAAGCTGAAGGAACTTGAACCTCCGCTCGACGATCGTCGCTGCGTGTTCCATCAGCTGCTCTGTCAGGACGGCAAGCATCGTCCGGTCTGCCCCCGGCTTTCTCTGCAGGTCTTTCAATAAATGATTTCGCTGCTTGAGTATTTTTTGATACTGTCCGAGGTGATAAATATACCTTGGCTGGATCTGCCCGATTTCCATGTCGATAAACCGACGACGCACCTGAGGACTCCCTTTGACAAGATTGAGATCCTCAGGTGCAAACATGACGACATTCAAAGCGCCGATATAGTCACTCAAACGCTTTTGTTCCATATGATTCAACTTCGCTTTTTTCCCTTTATTGGAAATGATGATTTCAAGGGGAAAGCGTTGATTCCGTTTAGAAATACTACCTTTTATTTTACCATACTCTTGATCCCACTGTATCAATTCTTTATCTCTCGGCGTCCGGTGTGAACGAGTGAACGCTAAGACATAGATCGCTTCCATCAAATTGGTTTTACCCTGGGCATTTTCACCAATGATGACGTTGATCTTATGGTCGAAAGTCAGGGAGAGATCATCATAATTCCGGTACGATCTCAGGGACAGTTCCTTGATATGCATAAGTAAGGGGTATCCCGTTACCCTTCCTGGACAACGGTGTAGCTGCCGAATTGTTCTATTTCTACTGTATCTCCCAGGTACAGTTTGCGCCCACGGCGGTTTTCCGGTTCCCCGTTGACATACACCTCGAATTCTGCCAGAAAAATCTTCACCATTCCTCCGGATTCGACAATGTTCGCCAATTTTAGAAATTGACCGAGAGGAATGTATTCTGTCGTGATACCGATTTGTTCGCTCATTTTATCCACCCTATTCCATGAATTAACCTATTCTCCATTTTACTAAAGAAAAGTTTGTAAAGAAAGTACTTCCCGTTTCTTCCGGTTCCTATTTCAGGAAGGAAATAAAAAAAGGTGCCATTATGGAGTCCATAACCACACCTTTGTAAATACTATTCTGCCCCGGTCTGATCAGTATGTCCGTACCGGAAGGATCAGCTGGAGGATTTGATCATCGTCTACGGGACGGATCAAGAACGGACGCATCGCTCCGGTAAATTCGACCTTCACCTGATCATAATCCACCGCTTTTAAAGCGTCCATCATATATTTCGCACTGAACGAAATTTTCAAGTCTTCCCCTTCGACATCATTCGCCAAAACTTCTTCGACGACATTACCGACTTCCGGAGAATTCCCTGTAATTTCGAGATGATTGTTTTCTTTTGTCATCAGACGAACAACATTGTTGCGGTTCTCTTTCGCTAGAAGAGAGGCACGATCGACAGACTGAAGAAGTTCCTTCGTGTCGATTTGAACGATCGTTTTGCTGTGATCCGGAATGAGTCGGGATGTTTCCGGATAGTTCCCATCCAATAAACGGGACAAGAAGTACAGGTGCTTCGTCCGGAACAACACTTGGTTGTCTGTCACACTGATTTCAATGGTATCTTCCGAATCAGCCAGAATCTTGTTCAATTCCGTCAGGCTTTTCCCTGGAATGACAATGGGTGGAAGCGTCGTACCTGCCGGCTGCTCCAATGGAAGCTTACGAGATGCAAGACGGTGGCTGTCTGTTGCGATGAACTCAAGTTCCCCTTCTTCCATCCGTACATGTACCCCTGTCAAAATCGGACGCGTTTCGGAAGTGGACACAGCAAAGACTGTTTGACGAATCAAATTCTTCAACAGATCGATCGGCAGTTCAAAGCTGTCCTCTGTATGCAGCTGAGGGAGCTGTGGATATTCTTCCGGGTCTTGTCCGTTCAGATGAAATTCCGCACTTCCAGAGCGAATAGTTACGTTTCTTGAGTTATCACTTTCAATTTCCACCGTATTTTGTGGAAGCTTTCTTACGATGTCAGGGAAGTACTTCGCCTGAAGAACAATGCTCCCCGGTTCAATATTCTCTACATATACGATTCCGTCTTCTTCTTGTGGAATGAACGACTCAATTGAAATATCAGAGTTACTACCCGTCAATTTAATTCCTGCAGTACTCGCTTCTATTTTCATTCCTGTGAGTATCGGGATAGTTGTTCTTGAAGATATGGCCTTCATGACATTCTGGACACTCTCGATCAATTGATCCCTCTGGATTATAAATTTCATTGCATACACTCCTCCTAATGAGCATATATTTAATTATTATTATTAAAAAAAAGTAATAATAGTACTAGTATGCGCTGTGGAAATGTGGATATCTTTATTAAACGCTTATGTGCCTAGGTTATCCACATGTGGACAGACTGTTGATGAACGTGCAACCGTTATTCACATTATCCACTTAATGAGACTTGAGCTGTTCCTTGATTTCTTCCAACTCTTTTTGGAGCTGCTGGTCATCTGCCACCATTCTGGAAATCTTCTCGTGGGCGTGAATGACTGTCGTATGGTCACGGCCTCCGAATTCTTCGCCGATTTTCGGCAGAGAGAAGTCCGTCAGCTCTCTTGATAGATACATAGCGATCTGTCGCGGGAATGCCACGGATTTCGTCCGCTTCTTCGCAGGGAAATCTTCTAATCTTACATTATATTTCTCGCCGACCATTTCCTGAATAGCTTCAATCGTAATTACTTTCGGTTTCGAGCTCGGGATGATATCCTTCAGCGCCTCTGCTGCCAGGGATGCATTAATGTCGCTGTTGATTAAAGAGGAATAAGCGACGACACGGATCAATGCTCCTTCCAGTTCACGGATGTTCGTATCGATCTGGTTTGCGATATAAAGCATCACTTCATTCGGTATGTCGAGCCCGTCTGCTTTCGCTTTCTTCCTTAAGATCGCAATTCTCGTCTCCAGGTCTGGAGGGGTGATATCGGTGATCAGGCCCCATTCAAAACGGGATCGAAGACGATCTTCCAATGTCGGAATCTCCTTCGGCGGCCGGTCACTGGAGATGACGATCTGCTTGCTTTCCTCATGGAGTGTATTGAACGTATGGAAGAACTCCTCCTGCGTCTGTTCTTTCCCCGCCAGGAATTGAATATCATCAATGAGAAGTACATCGACGCTGCGGTATTTATTACGGAAATTGACCGCTTTGTTATCACGGATCGAGTTGATGAACTCGTTCGTGAACTTTTCTGATGACAAATAAACCACTTTCGCATTCGGATTGTGGTCTAGTACATAGTGACCGATAGCGTGCATCAAGTGAGTCTTGCCAAGTCCTACCCCTCCATAGATGAACAGCGGATTATACGCTTTGGCCGGAGCTTCTGCTACAGCGAGCGACGCTGCATGGGCGAAACGGTTTCCGGAACCGATGACGAACGTGTCGAACGTGTATTTTGAGTTCAACATGCTCTGCGGAGACTCTTCATTGCCGTTATTCTTCACATTCGGAACCTTTTTAGAAGAGAGTTTTACATCTTCAAGCGAGTCGTCCTTCGATTCCGGAATGATGAATTTTGTATCTAATTCTGCTCCTGTCACTTCATATAACGTCTCCGTTATAAGACCTTCATATTGATTTTCAAGCCAGTCTCTGGCGAATTCATTCGGAGCAACAATAGTTAACGTATTTTCGTTCAAAGAGTCGGCTTTTGTCGCCTTCAGCCACGTCTCGAAGCTGGGCTTGCTGATTTTCTCTTTGATCTGATCCAACGTATTCGTCCATAATTCATCGATGTTCTCCAAAATGTTCACCCCTTTCTGTTTCATTGGAAAACAAAAAAACCTTTCGTTCTCTTTTTCGAACGTAGCAAAAGGATCGAAAGGCATTCGTATAAGATTTGTATAAAGTTTTTCGGGATCCAGTACTCTTTTGCATGTGGATATTTGAAAAGTTGATAGTAATAGGGTTCGAGCTTCTTATATTCACTATCCACATTCTTGTGAATAACTGCATAAACAAGTGTGTTAATAACTGTCCACACGTTATCCACAACCTGTGGAAAAGATTTTTCGTGTTTTTTAGCTATTCACGGTTGAGCACAAATATAATACCAGATAAAATAGTGTCTTGCAATGGTTCCACGGAACTTATCCACAATAGCTACACGTTGTAGATAAAAATAATCCACAGCACTATATTTTGTGATTTACTTGTCGATATTTGTTGTGGATAGTCTGATTTCCATGAAAAATTATACACAATACCTGTTAATGTTCGCCAGAAAAGTTGTTTTTCCGCTGTGAATTGGAAGAAGATCCCCCTGTTATAAGACAGTCTGTTATATAACGGGTGTCTGGATTTAAGGGAGAAGAAGTATGGAAATGGAAGTTGACAAAACAGGGGGGCATTGATTATACTAATCGGGACTGCCTTTTAGATGTATGTATTATTGGAATATTTCCCAGGAGGTGTATATATAATGAAACGCACATTTCAACCAAATAATCGTAAGCGTAAAAAAGTACACGGCTTCCGTTCACGCATGAGCACTGCAAATGGACGTAAAGTTCTTGCACGCCGTCGTCGTAAAGGAAGAAAAGTTTTATCAGCATAGGCCACTGAAAACAATCAGTGGTCTTTTTTTCAGTATAAGGGTCAGAAGAGGGGCGGATCTCTCGTCCCTCTTCTCTTTTAATTGCAGAGGAGGCGTCATCCCGGCGCTGCCTTTTTGTCTAGTTCTGGAGGGTGTTCGATGAAGAAAGCTTATCGGATTAAGAAAAATGAAGAGTTTCAGCAGGTTTTTCAAGGTGGGCAATCCTTCGCAAACCGACAGCTGGTCCTTTACTACAAAAAGAAGGCCGACCAATCCCATTTCCGGATCGGTTTATCTGTCAGCAAGAAGATCGGCCCGGCAGTCATGCGTAATCAAATCAAACGATATTTGAGACAAGCGTTCCTTGAACTGGAAGAACATATACATCCTCAATATGACTTGGTAGTGATCGCCCGCAAACCGACGAGTCAAATGGATTTCCACGAAATGAAGCGGAGTTTGACACACGTCCTTTCCCGGTCGAAGCTGCTTAATAAAAAAATTCAACGGTAAGAATATAGAATTATGAGGCGTACTAATGCTAAACTAATGTTGGCCGTATGTTTTACGTTTTCATAATTTTCTAATAGAACCTTGTAAGAGATTCATAAGGAGGAACGAAACGTTGCGGAATAAAATGATAGCGCTTCTAGCAATGGCTGGAGTGCTTACGTTCCTATCCGGGTGTACCCAGGTGAATCAGGATATCACTGCGGATAGTACAGGATTTTGGAATGAATATGTAGTTTGGCCTTTGTCACAGACCATCACGTTCTTCGCAGATGCGACCAGCGGAAGTTTCGGTTTGGCGATCATCATCGTCACCGTAATCATTCGGTTGATCCTCCTTCCTTTGAACATCAAGCAATTGAGAAGTTCGAAGGCGATGCAGGACATTCAGCCGGAATTGAAAGAATTAAGAGGGAAATATTCTTCTAAAGACCAGCAGACCCAACAAAAACTGCAGCAGGAAACGATGCAGCTTTTCCAAAAGCACGGCGTCAATCCTTTGGCAGGCTGTCTGCCGATCGTTGTACAGATGCCGATCTTGATCGGGTTCTATCATGCGATCATGCGGACTGCGGAAATTCAGACACACACATTCCTTTGGTTGGAGCTTGGTTCCCCGGATCCGTTCCTGGCTATTCTCACAGCTGCGACTACATTCTTGCAGCAGAAATTGATGATGGCAGGCGGCGCCGCAGCCCAAAACCCACAAATGCAAATGATGTTGTACATCATGCCGCTTATGATCGGTACATTCGCGTTCTTCTTCCCATCCGCGTTAGCGTTGTACTGGATCGTAGGTAACGTCGTGATGATTCTGCAAACCATTTTCATCCGTAAACCGATGATGAAAGATGCGACGGGAGGAGCAGGCGAGTGAAACAAGTAACTGCTACAGGTTCGACAGTTGATGAAGCGGTCCAATCAGCACTAGAGCAATTACGGACATCAAAGGATCAAGTAGATCTTGAAGTTATTGATGAAGGTAAGAAAGGATTTCTCGGTTTCGGTTCCAAACCAGCGATTGTGAAAGTATCGATTAAGAAAAATCCAGTGCAGGATGCAGAGACATTCATCTATGACGTAGCAGAACAAATGGGAGCTCCTGTTCAAATCCGTACAGACATTCGTCAACGGGATATTTATATGGAACTGCATGGGGACAAGATCGCTATGCTCATCGGCAAGCGCGGTCAGACATTGAATTCCCTTCAATATCTGGCCCAGCTGGTCGTCAATCGTGAATCGGACATCTTCTATACGGTCATGCTCGATGCCGAAGGGTATCGGGAGCGGAGGAAAGAGACGCTTCACCAATTGGCCCAGCGCCTTGCGGATAAGGCGGTTCGGACAAACCAGGAAGTCAAACTGGAGCCGATGCCTTCCTACGAGCGGAAAATCATCCATGCAGCACTGCAGAACCATAAGCGAGTGATAACGGACTCTGCCGGAAACGATCCGCGGAGACATGTCGTTATTCGGCCTTCATGATTCGAAAGCTAAGAATACTTCTGCCCTCGGCAGAGGTATTTTTTTGTTTCTGCTGCTTGTATTCCTGTCTCTGAATGAGGGAAATATGATAGAAACCGTTTATACACATGTGGATAACCAAAAACAGCTGCGACGTGTTGATATCTTTTCAAAACGCGTGGGTGTGTGGTAAGGTAAGATGTTAGTGGTAACGAAAAATAACGATTGTGGATAACTATAGATGAACGATTTATTTTCAGGAGGTGAAGGCGTGTGGAAACGGATACGATAACGGCGATATCGACCCCTATGGGGGAAGGTGCGATTGCCATCGTCCGGTTGAGCGGGCCAGAAGCTGTATCGATTGCAGCGAAATTATTCAGAGGGAAAGATTTGAACGAAGCGGCATCCCACACGATGCATTACGGGAAAATCATCGATCCGGAAACGGGCGACGTGGCGGAAGAGGTTATGGTATCTGTCATGCGCGCGCCGAAAACATTCACAAGAGAAGATGTCGTTGAGATAAATTGTCACGGCGGCCTTGTCTCTGTAAATCGTCTGCTTGAAATCATTTTGGCAAGTGGTGCGAGACTTGCGGAGCCGGGAGAGTTTACGAAACGGGCGTTTTTGAACGGTCGAATTGATTTATCCCAGGCGGAAGCAGTGATGGACCTGATCCGTGCGAAGACGGACCGGGCGATGAACGTCGCATTAAAGCAGATGGACGGCCGTCTGTCGAAGCTGATTCAGGATCTGCGGCAGAAGCTTTTAGAAACGCTTGCCCATGTCGAAGTGAACATCGATTATCCAGAATATGACGACGTGGAAGAGATGTCCCATGAAATGATGAAAGAGAAGACGAAGGAAGTCCATGCGGAAGTGACGAGTCTTTTGGAAACAGCACGCCAGGGGAAAATCCTTCGCGAAGGTCTCGGTACGGCGATCATCGGGCGCCCGAACGTCGGGAAGTCTTCCTTGATGAACGCACTTGTGCATGAAAACAAAGCCATCGTCACGGAGATCCCCGGAACGACACGGGACGTGATCGAGGAGTATGTCAACGTCCGCGGTGTACCACTCCGGCTCGTCGATACGGCGGGAATCCGGGAAACGGAAGACATTGTCGAGCGGATTGGAGTCGAACGATCCCGACAAGTATTGCAGGAAGCCGACCTCATTCTGTTTGTGTTAAACTATGGGGATGAATTCAATCAAGAAGATGAAGAGCTTCTGAAAGCCATTCAGGATATGAACGTCATCGTCATCGTCAATAAGATGGACTTAGAGAATCGGTTGGATCTGGAGCGGGTCAAGGAATTGGCTGGAGAGCATCCGGTTATTACGACAGCACTGATCCGTGAAGAAGGAATCGATCAGCTGGAGAAAGCGATCGCAGATACCTTCTTCGAGGGGGAGCTTGATGCCGGAGATATGACCTATGTGTCGAACGTTCGTCACGTACAGCTTTTGAAACAGGCGAAGCAGGCCCTGGAAGATGCCCGGGACGGCATGGAAATGGGTGTGCCGCTTGATGTTGTACAGATTGATGTAACGAGAACATGGGAGATCCTCGGAGAGATCGTCGGAGATACCGTCCATGACAGTTTGATCGACCAGTTGTTCTCTCAGTTCTGTTTAGGGAAGTAATTGTTGAGTAGGAAGTTTTTTGAATAGATGTAGAACAAAAAAGGAGAGACACCCAAATGACATTTGATGCAGGGCATTATGATGTAATCGTAGTCGGCGCCGGTCATGCAGGAGTGGAAGCGGGGCTTGCTGCGGCACGCCGTGGTGCGAAAACCCTCATGCTTTCTTTGAACCTTGATCTGGTCGCTTTCATGCCATGTAACCCTTCCATCGGCGGACCTGCCAAAGGGATCGTCGTCAGAGAAATCGACGCCCTCGGCGGAGCGATGGGGAAAGTCATCGATAAAACGCATATTCAGATGCGTTTGTTGAACACACGAAAAGGACCGGCTGTCCGTGCACTGCGCGCTCAGGCGGACAAACCTCTATATATTAAAGAAATGAAGCGCGTCCTTGAAACGCAGGATAATCTGACTTTGAAGCAGGCGATGGTCGAAAAGATCCTCGTGGAAGACGACGAAGTGAAAGGTGTCGTTACGGAAACCAATGCGGCGTATTACGCGCCGACGGTTGTCATCACGACGGGAACGTTCATGCGCGGACGCGTCATCATCGGCGACCTTTCCTATGAAAGCGGCCCGAACAACCAGCGCTCTACTGTATCGCTTTCCGAGCAGCTCGAAGAACTCGGAATCGACATGGTCCGTTTCAAGACGGGAACGCCGATGCGGGTCAACAGCAAGACGATCGACTATTCCAAGACGGAAATCCAGCCAGGCGAAGAAGAGCCGCGCTCCTTTTCCTATGAAACGACGGAATTCATCACGGATCAGATTCCGTGCTGGTTGACGTATACGAACGAAGAAACACACAAAGTCATCAATGATAACCTCGGACTGTCTGCGATGTATTCCGGTGCGATCAAGGGGACAGGACCGCGCTATTGTCCGTCCATCGAGGACAAAATCGTTCGTTTCAATGACAAGCCGCGCCACCAGATCTTCCTTGAACCGGAAGGCCGTGAGACGGAAGAAGTTTATGTACAGGGAATGTCGACATCGATGCCGGAATCCGTCCAGCATGAAATGATGCGTACCGTTCCCGGACTTGAGAATGCTGAAATCATGCGGGCCGGTTATGCCATCGAGTATGATTCCGTCGTTCCGACCCAATTATGGCCGACGTTGGAGACGAAACAGATCTCCGGGTTGTTCACAGCTGGTCAGCTGAACGGAACTTCCGGGTATGAAGAAGCAGCCGGACAAGGGTTGATGGCGGGCATCAATGCCGCGGCCAAGGCGCTTGATCTCGAAACACTTGTACTCGATCGTTCTCAAGGCTATATCGGTGTTATGATCGACGACCTTGTCACGAAAGGAACAGGCGAACCATACCGTCTGCTTACTTCCCGTGCGGAATTCCGTCTGATGCTGCGCCATGATAATGCGGATCTCCGCCTGACGGAAATCGGCTATCAGCTGGGACTCATCACGGAGGACCGCTACAAGCGTTTCCTTGAGAAGAAACGGTTGATCGAGGAAGAACAGAAGCGTTTGGATAAAGTCATCCTGAAAGAGACGGAGGAAGTCCAGGCTGTCATAGAAGAGGCGGGCGGATCCAAACTGAAGGATGCTATTCGTGCGACCGATCTTCTGAAGCGTCCGGAAATGAGCTACAGCCATCTGGAGCGTGTGACACCGAGTGATGTGAGGCTTCCGGAAGCGGTCAAAGAACAGGTCGAGATCCAGGTCAAATACAGCGGCTATATTAAGAAGGCGCTGGAACAGATCGAACGGATGAAGAAGATGGATAACAAGAAAATTCCTGAAAACATCGATTACGATGCGATCAACGGACTGGCTACCGAGGCGAAAGACCGCCTGAAAACGGTTCGTCCGCTTTCTGTAGGGCAGGCTTCCCGTGTGTCCGGGGTCAACCCTGCGGACGTATCGATTCTGCTTGTCTATATTGAGCAGGGTCAGATTGCACGCGTTTCAGGAGAATAAATCGAAGGGATGGACGTATGGATACCGCAACCTTTATACAAGCATTGAAAGAAAAAGGGATCGATCTTGACGAGAAACAGCAGCACCAGTTCCAGCGTTACTTCGAAATTCTTGTCGAATGGAACGAGAAGATGAACCTAACAGCCATCACCGATCAGGAAGGCGTTTATTTGAAACACTTCTATGACTCGCTGACCGCTGCATTCTATTACGATTTCAGCAAGCCGCTTCGCATCTGTGATGTCGGAGCGGGTGCCGGATTCCCGAGCCTGCCGCTGAAAATCGCTTTTCCGCATTTGAAAGTGACCATTGTGGATTCCTTGAAGAAACGGATCACTTTCCTGAATCACTTAGCTCATGAATTGGAGCTTGACGATGTCGCTTTTTATCATGACAGAGCCGAGAATTTCGGGAAAAACGCCAACTTCCGTGAAAGCTATGACCTGGTCATGGCAAGGGCTGTTGCACGCATGTCCGTACTCAGTGAACTGTGTATCCCGCTCGCGGCCAAAGGCGGTCGTTTCCTTGCTATGAAGGGGCCGAACCTGATGGATGAGATGGAAGATGCAAACATTGCCATTCAAACTGTCGGTGGTGAAGTCATCGATGTGCACACGTTTGAGCTTCCACAAGAAGGAAGCGAACGGAACATTGCCATTATTGAAAAACGCCGGAAGACTCCGAAGAAGTATCCGCGTAAAGCAGGAACACCGAACAAAACACCGATTCAATGATGAGAAGCCCCCTCTGTCTCCGGATAGAGGGGCTTTTTTGGTAGAGGAGGAGAAGCATGAAGATTGTGGTCACAGCAGATACACATATGCCGAAGAAAGCGAAAGAGCTGCCGGAGCGGTTAATGAAGGAGCTTCCTTCTGCCGATGCCGTCTTCCATCTCGGAGATTTTCAATCGCTGGATGTCTATGAAACATTGAAGGAAAAATCCGCGCTGTACGGCGTTTATGGAAACGTGGACGGCGGGGAGATCAGAGAATTGCTTCCGGAAAAGCAGGTAGTGACACTCGGGGGTGTGTGTTTCGGTCTCGTTCATGGACATGGGGAGAAGAAGACGACAGAACGCCGGGCTTTGGAGTCGTTTGAAGAGGGGGAGGTCGATGTCGTTCTCTTCGGCCACTCCCATATTCCGTATCTTCGTTACCATAAGAAGACGCTGCTGTTTAATCCGGGCTCGGCGACGGATAAACGCAGCCTTCCATTCTATTCTTTCGGAATACTGACGCTGTTGGAGGGCGGCATTCATGCAGAGCATATCTTTTATTCTTAAAAAAGGCCAGGCCGCACGTAACAGTGCGGCCTGGCCTTTTGCCGTCATACGGACTCTGAACTCATTCCTTTTGACAGGTCGGGCAGTAATAGCAGCGCCTGGAGCCGGCGCGGAATTTAACAATGGGGGTGCCGTCGATGCGGCATGGACGGCCTTCGCGGTTGAACACCCAGTGACGATAATCCTTCCGCTTCACACCTTCTTTTTTTAAGCGCTCTGCCAGGTCGAGGTCGTTTGTGATTCCCTTATGGCGGTAGGACTGCCACATCAAATCAATGGTCGCTTCGGCTGCTTTCCTTTTTTGTTCTTCGGTACTGTCGACAGGCCGTGTTTCCGGAGAAATACCGGCAGCAAACAGGATTTCACTGCGGAGGTAATTGCCGATTCCCGCGATGAACGCCTGATCCAAAAGGAGGGACGTCCACCGTCTGTTCCGAAACCGTTTCTCTTCAAAGCGAGCGGCTAATTCATCGGGGGTTACGGTCTCACTTAAGATGTCGGGGCCGACTTTAGCGATGAATGGATGCGCCGGTACTTCTTCATCGCGCAGCACTTCAATGTCCGATGCGCTGTATAACAATGCGGACTTCTTCTCATTATGGATGGCGAGCCGGAGCTGCCGGTTCGTTTTCGGGTAGTTGTAGGCGTTACGGATCATCCACTTCCCGTACAGCTGGTTGTGCGAGTAGATCGTATAGCCGTTGTCGAAGCGGATGAGCATCGCTTTTCCTTTTGTATCGACTCTCTGTACGCCGGCCCCTCTTAGAACCTCTTCGTACGGCTTCAGCTGTTCAAAAGCAAAGGAGACATCGATCACTTCTCGATCCATCAGTGCCTTTTCGACTTGGTCGGCGGCACGGCGGATTTCCGGTCCTTCTGGCATGGTTTCTATTCCTCTCTCAGCTTGATGTGTACATTCCTCCGTTGATATGGATGAACTGACCTGTGATGTAGGTGGAATCATCAGAAGCAAGCAGGACGTAGCTTCCGACGTGTTCGACCGGCTGCCCCGGGCGGCCCATCGGCGTACTGGTACCGAATTCTTCGACGTCTTCTTTCGGGAAAGTCGCTGGGATGAGCGGTGTCCAGATCGGTCCCGGAGCGACTCCGTTCACGCGGATTCCTTTGTCGACGAGCTGTTGGGCCATGGAACGGGTGAAGGCGACAACGGCCCCTTTCGTCGCTGTATAATCGACAAGCTGCGGGTTGCCTGTATATGGATTAATGGAAGCGGTGTTGATGATCGCACTTCCTTGTTTCAAATGTGGAATCGCTTCTTTCGTCAAATGGAACATAGAAAAGATATTCGTGCGGAACGTGCTTTCCAGTTGTTCTGTAGTAATATCCAACAAATCGTCCTTCGGATGCTGTTCCGCAGCGTTGTTGACGAGAATATCCAGCTGTCCCAGCTCATCCACTGTTCGCTGAACCGCCTGCTTACAAACATCTTCATCACCGACATCGCCTGCGATCAGAATCGCCCGGCGACCTTCTGCTTCGACGAGCTGCTTCGTGTGCTCGGCATCCTCGTGCTCCTCCAGATACGAAATGGCAACGTCTGCCCCCTCCTTCGCGTATCCAATAGCGACAGACCTTCCAATTCCGCTGTCCCCGCCGGTGATCAGGGCGACTTTTCCTTGTAGTTTATTTCCGCTTTGGTAATCTGTATCCGCTTGGAGCGGCAATGGCTGCATTTCACTCTCCATTCCGGGCTGGCTTCCTTGTTCCTGTGCCGGCTGTCCATCTGTCTGTCGATTATATCGTGTCATGCTTCATCCTCCTCTGTGGAATGTTTTGTATGCTCATTCCACCTTTTTGGAAAAATAAAACACGGACGATGTTTTTCAGGCAGACAAAAAGGCGCACAAGGCGCCCTGATCAAGTAAAGTATTCGAGACTTGCTTCCGGGAAGTACTGATTAATATACCCGCCGAGCGTCTTCTTCATATCTTCCTGTTCGTCGGTCTGGTACACGTATTTCCCAATTCCGTATCGACCCCATTTGTACTTTCTCTTCTCCTCATCCATCTCAAGCTTTGTCATCGGATAATTTTTCTCAATGACGCGCTTGGCAGGCTTCGTAAAGCGGTGCTGGATCAGTTCGAACGTCAAATCTTTCGTAGCGTAGTCCGGGAGTTTGTCGTGTAGCTTCTCAAACAGCACCCGGTACCCTTCCTTCCAATCGTCGTACAGATAAATCGGTGCGATGATGAACCCGAGAGGATAGCCGGCCTTCGCTACTTTGGCAGCTGCCTCGATCCGCTCGTCCAGGCGGGAAGTGCCGGGCTCTAAGTACTTGATGACATAGTCCGCGTTCATGCTGAAGCGGAAGCGTGTCCTGCCGTTATGCTTCGCGTCCAGCAGATGATCGACATGAGCGAACTTCGTCACGAACCGCAGCCTTCCGTGGTCGGATTCCCCGAAATATTCAATTGCCCGTTTGAGGGAATGGGTCAAGTGATCGATGCCGACGATATCCGACGTACAGGACGCTTCGAAACGGGTTTCCTCCGGCATTCGTTCCTTCATATACTGCTCGGCAGCATCAAAGACCTCCTCCACATTCACATAGGTCCGAATATATGGTTTGCTCCCCATCGTCGTCTGCAGGTAGCAGTAATGGCAGTGCCCCATGCACCCGGTCGCAAGCGGGATCGCGTATTCAGCCGATGGTTTAGACGTATCGAATTTGAGCGTTTTCCTTACACCGACGACGAGTGTCGATTTCGCCATCCGGTATTTTTGGAAATCGTTCTCTCCGGGGAGGTTCCTGACCTGATTATGCGACGTCGTTTGACGAATTTCGATGCCCATGTTTTCGAATTTCTCTTTTAATTCCCGGCCTAAGGGGTAATCGAGCGCCCGCGGCTCTATATAGACCAGTTCCGGTACGAATGGTTTTACCACAGATCTCCCTCCGATTCCACACCGCCGAACGCATCATAGTAGGCCCGCTCCGCTTCCCCTTCGGATGCATAGACGGCTATGCTCTCATCCAGTGGAAAATACGTTTCATACAAAAATAATGCCAGGGAACCCGGGTTTTCCGGGTCGTTCACCACGGCCGCCTCCTGTACATTCGCTACATCATACGTATGCGGATTGCGGTAAACGACATAGACGACATCGCCTGCTTTATAACTGCTCCCATCCATCCAATCACCTGCTCTCTTAGTTGTTGTGCTCATTTTTCCACAAAACCCGCCAATTATTACAAGAGAGGATGCTTGTTTCATGTGAAACGAATAAAAGATGACAATTGTCATCTGTCATCATGACAATGCTTTCTAATTATTTCCTCCGCATCCTGATACGATAGATGTAACGAAAGACCTGGAAAGGAAGAGGCGGGATGTTGAAGCTATCGAATGTAACGAAGAAATATGGAAAAACGACGGCGCTGGATGACGTATCCATGGAACTTTCGGAGGGGGAATGTGTCCTGCTTCTCGGTGCGAACGGGGCGGGGAAAACGACGCTGCTCCAATGGATCATGGGCAATATCCGTGCAGATAGTGGAAAGATCGACTGGAGCTATGGAACCCGGCAGGTCGGTTATGTCCTGCAGGATGCTTCGCTGATGGATCGTGTCACGATAAAAGAACTCATCCAGTTCACAAGGAAGATGTATCCGGATCCGCTGTCGTATGAAGAGGTGCTCCAATTGTCCGGTTTGACGGAGCAAGCGAAGGTGAAGACAGACCATCTCAGTATCGGCCAGAAGCGGAAGCTGATCTTCGCTCTTGCTTTTGTCGGTCGTCCGAAGCTCTTGATCATGGATGAACCGACAGCGGGGATGGACGTATCGGCAAGAAAGCATGTGTATGAACAGATCCGACAGTTGAAACAGCAGGGAATGACGATTCTGATGACGACACATTTGCTGCAGGAAGCATCCTTACTTGGAGATCGGGTGCTGTTTATGGAAAAGGGCCGGCTCAAATCCGACCAAACCGTATCTGATATCGAACAGACGCACTCCTGGATCCGGTTCGACTTAAGCGGATCAACGCCGCGAGACTTATTGGAAGGCGCCGGATTTCAGAGAAACGGCCTGACATTACGGTGGGAGCTCAAGACGGACCGATCGGACGAATGGATTACATGGCTCGTCCGGGAGGCGGTGCCCTTCCGGAATTTGACGGTAGAGAAGCATACAGTCGAACATTTTTATGAAGAATTGCTCGGAAAGGAAGGAATTCACAATGAAAACATGGTATAACGTTATGAAGATTGAGCTTTTACGTATGGGAAGAAATCCGTATTTCATTATATTCTCGATGTTGATGCCGCTTGTATTCTATGCGATATACACACAGACGGTCGATGATACAGTGATGATCGACGGAGCGGAGTGGAAAGCGTACTTTCTCGTCTCGATGACCTGCTTCAGCATGATGAGTGCCTCGGTGACGACAATGGGGATTCAGCTGCTTCATGACCGGAGACAGCCGTGGATGTCATGGGTGAAGTCGCTTCCGATGAAGCATTGGCAGTATTTTCTTGGAAGACTCTCTGCTTTGATGGTATTGAATCTGGCCGTCATTCTGTTTATGTTTATCATCGTTGCGAACTGGAAGGATATCGATTTGGGTTTCTATACGTGGGTTAAAATCGTTGCATGGGTGTGGCTTGCGATCCTTCCGTTCCTGGCACTTGGAACGTGGGTGTCTGTCTTCAAAACAGCGGAGACGGCGGCCGGGTTCGCTAACTTGATTACACTTGGACTCGCGATCATCGGTGGCCTGTGGATGCCGCTCCGCCAGCTTCCGGTCTTCGTCCGGGAGGTCGGTGCGTGGACGCCGGGGCACCTGTATGCGGACGGGGCATGGTCGATCCTTGCAGGAGAATCGATATCCGCTTTGACAATTATTGTGCTGGCCGGCTACTTCCTCTTTTTCCTCACGGGATCCTTGTGGACGTACCGCCGTTTTCAGGAAGGATGAATGTCATGAGATTGTTTCCGGAGAAATACGGGCGTGCCCCGTTGTTCTGGCTGATTTATATGCTTGTTCCGCTTATTGCATTGATAGCGACGGGTGGCTGGGAAGGAGGCTTCGGCCTTCTTCTTTTGCTTGTCTTCTTCCTTATGTTCCGGGATATGTACTGGCATCCTTCCCGGGCTTTCCTTGATGCTCTCGGTATGACGGCACTTCTTGCTGTGCTGCTCTTCTTCTTTCATGAGACATTCATTTATTTATCGATTTATACGACTTATTCGCTTTATTTCATCCATAAGCGCTGGAAGATCATTGTCGTGTATATGCTTGCTCCGCTTTTATTCTTTGAATTATATATGCTGACTCTGTATTCGTCGCGAGTCATCGATTTCTCCACTATTGTAGCTGCTATGATTCTTGTGGCGGCCATTCCGGTCGGGATCCGGAACGAGGTCAAATCGTGGAATATGAAAGAGCAGCTCTCGAAAGCGAATCGACGCATCGAAGAGCTCGTCAAGCAGCAGGAACGGGAACGAATCGGGCGCGATCTGCACGATACGGTCGGCCAGACGCTGTCGATGATTACATTGAAAAGCGACATTGCCAGGCGCTCTCTGCCTGATAAAATCGAACAGGCAGAGAGAGAAATCAAGGAAATCCACACGATTTCACGTACTGTTCTGAACCAGATCAGGGAGATCGTTTCTGATTTGAAGCAGCTGTCGTTCCGGGAAGAGCTGATCCACGCAGAAAAGCTTTTGCGGGAAATGGAAATGGAAGCGGTCGTTGATGCTCCTGTTCCTGTCCATGGTTTGAATCCGCTCTATGAGAATATCCTCGCCTACAGTCTCCGGGAAAGTATCACCAACGTGATCCGTCACAGCTTCGCGAGCAGATGTACGATCCGCGTGGAAGATTTACCGGAAGAAGTGCGGATGACGATCAGCGATGACGGAATCGGGTTTAAGGGTGAGCCGGGAAACGGGTTGCTTGGGATGGAGGAGCGGCTGCATATGATCAGCGGCCGTATGAATATAGAATCCGCCAAACAGCGCGGGACCGTGTTGGTCGTTCATGTGCCGAAAGTTCAAAAATAAGGAGGAATGCGTATGCTTTCGATCATTATCGCAGAGGATCAGACGATGCTCCGCAGTGCGCTGCGGACGCTGCTTAGTATGGAAGCCGATTTCGAAGTGATCGGAGAGGCTGCCGATGGCAGAGAGGCGCTCCGATTGATGGAGACGAAGCGGCCGGATATCGCCCTGCTCGACATCGAAATGCCGCTGATGACGGGAGTCGAAGTCCTGAAAGAGGCGAAAGCTAATGGTCTGGAGACGAAGATCCTAATTCTGACGACGTTTTCCAAACGGGGGTACTTGGAAGATGCCTGGAAAGAAAAGGTCGATGGTTATTTATTAAAGGATACCCCGAGTGAGGAACTGGCCGATTACATCCGGCAGGTGATGAACGGAAAGCAGGTCATCAGTCCGGAGTTGATCCATCAGATGTTTACGACGGAAGCGTCGCCTCTCAACGACCGGGAAGAGGAGATTCTCCGTTGTGTGGAGAAAGGCTGCAGCACGAAGCAGATCAGCGAATCTTTGTATTTATCAAGCGGCACCGTCCGGAATTATTTATCGGAAATCATGAGCAAGCTGGATGCGCAGAACAGGACGGAAGCAGCCTTCATCGCAAGACGAAAAGGATGGCTGGACTAAAGAAGCACATGTAGGGCGTTTTGCGCATTTTCGCCCGGAGGCATTCCAAGATTACGTTCCGGATGTTAAATTCATAGGGTTAAAGAAAATATATCGACGGTTTTTGCCATCATCAGCCAACGATGGGATGCGTGGAAACCGCGAAAAATAACCCTTTCCGTAGTGATCGATGGGAGAATTCGACAAAGGAGTCACACAATTCTTCCACCTTCTCGATACTTTTACGGAAGCAAATATGATAAAATGTAGGAAAGAAATGAAAAACGGCATACGTACGCGCAGCAGCCAACAAGCCTGCGGCGCTTTTTATATTTCAAAATACAGCAATCTATGATGAAATGCGTATGCTCGATCGTATAAAGGTGGTGTCTGATCGTGTTACATCCTTTTGGTCGTTTATTCGGGCTAGGGGACAAACCGGATTCGGATAAAGGCAGCAATGAAGAAGAAGGCTACAGTCCCGATGAAGTTGTGCAGGTTCCGGTCGAACGTGTACAGCCGAACCGTTACCAACCTCGAGCGATATTTAACAACGAGAAGATTAGCGAACTCGCCCAGACGATACATACGCATGGGATGATTCAGCCGATCGTTCTTCGTCGGTTAAACGAAGAAGATTATGAACTGATCGCCGGTGAACGCAGATGGCGGGCCGTCCAGTCGCTCGGCTGGGAAGAGGTTCCTGCGATCATCCGTGAGATGAATGATTCCCAGACGGCATCGGTGGCCCTTATCGAAAACCTGCAGCGGGAAGAGTTAACGGTCATTGAAGAAGCGGTAGCGTACGCACGTCTGATTGAACTGCAGGAACTGACACAGGAAGCGCTGGCTCAACGATTAGGTAAGAGTCAGTCGACGATTGCGAATAAGATGCGGTTGTTGAAGCTTCCGGAAGTCGTACAGCAGGCTGTCATGGATAAGCAGATTACGGAACGGCATGCGCGCGCCCTGATCGGATTGAAAGATCCGGAACTTCAGGAAAAGATGCTTGCCGAAATCATTGAGAAACAGTTGAACGTGAAACAGACGGAAGAACGGATCGCCAAATGGATGGATCCGAAACCGAAGAAGAAGAAACCGAGGATGAAAGGTGTCAACAAGGATATGCGGATCGCGATGAATACGATTCGACAGTCTTTGACGATGGTGACAGATACCGGCATCGATCTCGAAACGGACGAAGAAGATCATGATGACTATTATCAGATCACAATTAAAATACCGAAAAAGAAACCATGATCGTACGGGGACCCATCTTGACGCTTAGTGAAGATGGGATTTTTTTAAGTCCTTCTGCCTATGTCTGCTAATAAATGGTAAGATGAAAGAAAAGCGAAAGAGGCAGGTGACACCATGGGTAGAGTGATTTCCATCGCTAACCAGAAGGGCGGCGTCGGGAAAACGACGACGGCGGTCAATGTCAGTGCAGGGCTGGCGCATCTTGACTATAAGGTTCTGCTTGTCGATATCGATCCTCAAGGCAACGCTACAAGCGGTGTCGGTGTAGAAAAAGGCGACCTCGACCACTGTATTTACAATATACTTGTCGACGATCTGGATCCTGCACGTGTCAGGACATCCACGCTTGCTCCACGTCTTGATATCATCCCCGCCACGATTCAGCTTGCGGGTGCAGAGATTGAGTTGGTCCCGATTATTTCCCGGGAAGTAAGACTGAAAAAAGCGATCGACCGCGTAAAAGATGAGTATGATTATGTCATCATCGACTGCCCCCCTTCTTTAGGGCTGCTGACGTTGAATGCTTTGACGGCCTCCGATTCTGTCCTTATTCCGGTGCAGTGCGAATATTATGCGTTGGAAGGGCTGAGTCAATTGCTCAACACGATCCGCCTCGTCCAGAAGCATCTGAATAAGCGGCTTATGATCGAGGGGGTCCTTTTGACGATGTTGGATGCCCGTACCAACCTGGGTATAGAAGTGATTGAAGAAGTGAAGAAATATTTTCGGGAGAAAGTCTATCGGTCTATCATCCCGCGCAATGTCCGGCTGAGTGAAGCTCCGAGCCACGGACGTCCGGTGATCCTCTATGATGCCAAAGCCAAGGGAGCAGAAGTCTATCTAGAATTAGCGAAGGAAGTGATCATAAATGGAGAGAGGGTTAGGTAAAGGTCTTGACGCTTTAATTACCAACACAGAGAACATCGATGACAAACAACTAGAAACGATTGCGATTAAAGATTGCCGTCCCAACCCTTATCAGCCCAGGAAGTATTTCGATGATGAAAGCTTAAGCGGGTTGAAACAATCCATTGAAGAACACGGAATTCTTCAGCCTCTTGTCGTGAGGCAGAGTATTAAAGGCTACGAGATCGTGGTCGGAGAACGGCGGTATCGTGCAGCGAAACTTGCCGAACTGGAGACGATCCCTGCGATCATCCAGCCGTTGACGGATGAGCAGATGATGGAACTTGCCCTCTTGGAAAACCTGCAGCGGGAAGATTTGACGCCGATCGAGGAAGCGAAATCCTACGAGCAATTGATCAGAGAACTCGATGTCACACAGGAGATGCTTGCGAATCGTCTTGGGAAAAGCAGATCTCATATAGCGAATCTGATTCGTCTGCTCGCACTTCCCCGACAGGTGACGGCGAAGATTAATGACGGAACGTTGTCCATGGGGCACGGACGGGCTCTGCTGGGGTTGAAAGACAAAGATGTCCAGTTAAAGCTCGTTGATAGAATCGAACGGGAATCGTTGAATGTCCGTCAGGTAGAGCAGATCATTCAGGAAATAAACCGGAACGGCAGGAAACAAAAGCCGAAGCAGGAAGCACAGGATATTTTCCTGAGGGAGCAGGAGACCTCCTTGAAGGAACGTCTCGGTACCGGGGTGAAGATCCATAAAGGTAAGCGTAAAGGGAAGATTGAGATCGAATTCATGAATGAAGACGATTTAGAGCGGATTTTAGCATATTTTGATAAAGAAAAAGAGTGAAGGCAGGAAAAGGAGGTCACCCGGCCTCTTCTTTTTTTGTGAAAAAACAACATTGGAGAGAATGTCATGGTTTTACTTGGTACTTTGATCAATGGTTTATGTATTCTTGTCGGAACCTTGCTGGGATTGGTCTTTACTAGGATTCCGGAACGTTTTAAAGAAACGGTCATGTCGGGAGTCGGACTGGCGGTGCTGCTCATCGGGATTCAAATGGCGCTGGAGTCGGATGATATCGTCATCGTCCTATTGAGTATTCTGAGCGGGGCACTGATCGGGGAAGGCCTGCAGCTGGAATCAAGGCTTGAATATATCGGACGCTGGATCGAACGGAAATTCGCAAATCCGGAACAAACGGTGAGCATCGCCCAAGGGTTCGTGTCGGCTTCGCTTATTTTCGTCATCGGAGCGATGGCCGTCGTCGGGGCTCTGGACAGCGGCCTGCGTAATGACCATGAAATATTGATTACGAAAGCGATTCTCGACGGGTTTATTTCTCTCGTCCTGACGTCGACACTCGGAATAGGGGTCTTGTTTTCCCTTTTTCCTGTCGTCCTTTACGAAGGATCGATTGCTCTTTTGGCGACACAAATTCAACGGTTTGTCCCTCAGGAGGTATTGGATACTTTCATCGTCGAGATGACGGCAACCGGCGGTTTGTTAATCGTGGCAATCGCTTTGAATATGCTGAAGCTGACGAAAATACGGGTAGCGAACCTGCTCCCTTCTCTAGGCACCGTCGGCCTGATTCTCGCGGTCGTTCACTGGTTCTAATACATATGTTCAAATCAACTTTTATCGGAATCGAGCGTTTTCGCCTAGATATAAACGTCCCCCCTATACTGGAATGGTCCTTCCACCAATAGGTTCAAGCAAGACAAAAATGAAAAGCCCCAACCACATTGGTTGGGGCTTTTTTTTATGTTCAGCGGATTTCCTTTTTCATCGGGTTGATGTTCGTTGTGAACGGGTGATAGGGTGATGTTTCTAATTGGTTCTGTCTGCGCTTTGCGTCCGTCAGCTGAAGGGCTGCCGCTACTTTTGCTGCCATCTGCATGACAATGTGCAGCCGTGTATTCTGCAGGACGACGTGCTCCATGAATCCACTGACATTGACCATGCCGCTGATATGCATATGGCCGACCGGAGGCAGATCCTTCTTTAAGGCCGAACCGGGTGTCAGGGAACCTTTGCCGAGAACGACAGATCCGACAGACGCTGATTTACCAAGGCAGGCATCGACGGCCAGGATATAGGGGTGATGGTGGGTCTTGCTGATCCACGTCAGCCGCTCTTTTAAGTTGAGGGCATGGAGCGGTTCTTCGAGCGTACCGTAAATATGGAAGGTTTCCAGATTCTGATCATTCAGCATCGAGCCGACGAGCGGACCGAAGGCATCTCCTGTGGAGCGGTCGGTTCCGATACAGGCGATGACGATTTCCTGAGAGGACGGAAGCCAATCGTTCAGGTAGGTGGCTAACGTATCGCTCATGGCCGGATCGTCGGTGCTGACACGTTTCTCTTCTTTGGAAAACTTGTCCTTGAAATTCATAGCTTCTCCTCCAGACACATAGTAGTAACAGTATATAAGGTTGTCCGTCGTTCTATACGTGACAAATACATAGAGGTGGAGGAACCGTCATGATAAAAGCAGGTATCAAGTGGATGTTCTTGATAGTAGGAACGATGATCGGTGCCGGGTATGCTTCCGGGAGGGAGCTCTGGCAATTTTTTGGACAAGACAGCAGCCTGGCCATCCTGTTGTTCGCTCTCATGTTCATCTTCTGTTGTGTGGCGATCATGGATATCAGCTTCAAGAAGCAGTCCGGCCATTATCTGCCGGTTCTCCGGGCCATCGTCGGAAAGCATTTGACCGGGGTGTACGATTGGATGATCATCATCTATCTGTTCACGACGACTGTCATCATGCTGGCAGGATCGGGTGCGACGTGGCAGGCATTCCATTTCCCTTACAAGTTCGGGGTGCTCATTATCATCCTTCCACTCATTCTCTTGTTCGTGTGGGATGTCAAAGGGATCGTACTCGTCAACAGCTTCGTGCTTCCCCTTTTGATTGCGGGGTTGTTGTTCGTTCTGATTCTGTTCATCAGCGACCAGCATCTGTCTCTGTTCGGTCATGTGATGGAGAACAGTAATTGGATGGCGGCATTTCCATTCACCGCGCTGAATATCCTGCCGCTCATCGCCGTGCTCGGGGCGATCGGCAATCAAGTGAAGCGCAGAGGGGAAATATGGGTGGCAAGCGTCGGGAGCGGTGTCATTCTGGGTGTTGTATCCTATCTCTATAACAACAGCCTCATCCAAATTGCGGAGGACATCATTTTGTATGAGATACCTCTATTTGCGATTTTGAAACATTATCCGTATGCTATGATGCTCTTCATGTCCCTGATGCTGTGGATCGCCATCTTTACGACAGCCGCTTCCGGAACACTCGGGCTCGTCACACGATTTCGTGAATACGTCCGGCAGCCGCTTTGGATTCTGGCGATGGGAGTGATTGCGGTAATGCTCCCATTCACATCGTTCGGCTTCTCCACGTTGATTGAATATTTGTACCCTCTATATGGCATTCTGAATTTATATGTGCTTGCCTCTCTTCTCTTATACCCGATTCTTTCCCGATTCAAAATTCGGTGAAAACCTGTTAAAATGAATGTCATATTCATGTCGTACAGGAGGGGACAGGGTGAGCAATCCCGCAACAGTTGTAGAAGATGCGAAAACGAAATGGGATGAGGTTGTTGAGTATGTAACCGGACCGGATTTATGGATGACGATTGCACTCGGAGCGTTACAGATCGTTCTTATTCTGCTTGTCGCTTTTTTGGTCATTCGTATAGGAAGAAAAGTAGTGACGAGGTTCTTTACCAATCAACGGAGAGGGCCTTTCCAAATTACCCAGCGCCGGGAAGCGACGCTGAACAAATTGATTTTGAACACGTTGTCGTATGTGGTGTACTTCATCGCTTTCGTCATGATTCTGGATACGTTCTCGCTGAACGTGGGGGCATTGCTTGCCGGTGCCGGGGTCGCCGGTCTCGCCATCGGTTTTGGCGCACAGAACCTTGTCCGGGATATCATTTCCGGCTTCTTCATCATTTTCGAAGATCAGTTCTCTGTCGGGGATTATATCCAGACGTCCGGAGTGGAAGGCTTTGTAGAAGAAGTGGGTCTTCGTACTTGTAAAGTGAAAGCCTGGACGGGTGAAGTACATATTCTTCCGAACGGAAATGTGACACAGGTGACGAACTACTCGATTCACAACAGTATTGCTGTCGTCGATGTCGGTATCGCTTATGAACAAGACATTGACAGAGCGGAGAAAGTGATTCTCGAGCTGTTGGAAGAAATGCCGGAGCGCTATGATTCCATGATCGGAGTGCCGCAGCTTCTCGGTGTCCAGAACTTCGGAGCGTCCGACGTCGTTATGCGTATCATCAGTGAAGTGAACCCTATGGAGCACTGGGTAATTGCCCGTGCGATGCGTAAAGAAATAAAGGCACGCCTCGACGAAAGAGGAATCGAGATTCCGTTCCCCCGCATGGTCATGTACTCTCGTGACGAGAACGAAGAACGTAAGGAAGAAGAATAAGAGGAGGAAGTTCCCTTGGCGGAGAAAAATTATGAACTGAATGACGTCGTTCAAATGAAGAAGCCCCATCCATGCGGAGAAAACCGCTGGAAGATCATCCGGATGGGTGCGGATATCCGGATCAAATGTGAAGGCTGCGGCCACAGTGTGCTCGTCCCGCGCCGCAAGTTTGAAACGAAGCTGAAGAAAGTTTTGGAAACAGCAGAATGACGTGAAACCCTCCTTTGTATCAGGAGGGTTTCTTCTCGGTTCGGGACCGGTAGTGGATGATGAACTTTCATTTTCTGATATGAATTGTTCCCGACTGCTGATTTTCCTTTCACGAATATGGTAAGAATGAAGAGAGAATAACGCCTGATTACGGAATAGCACCGGTTGTTATTTTCAAGTACAAAATCTATAATTGAAATGACTAACATGCATGTATGTAAATCCTTAAGGAGTGAAAGTCTTATATGGCACTAACAGCAGGAATCGTAGGTTTGCCGAACGTAGGGAAATCTACGTTATTTAACGCAATAACACAAGCGGGAGCATTGTCCGCCAACTATCCGTTCGCTACCATCGACCCGAACGTCGGGATCGTAGAAGTTCCGGATGAGCGGCTGGACAAGCTGACAGAGCTTGTAAATCCGAAGAAGACCGTTCCGACAGCGTTTGAATTCACGGATATCGCCGGTATTGTCAAAGGCGCAAGTAAAGGGGAAGGACTTGGAAACCAATTCCTTTCCCACATTCGTCAGGTGGATGCCATTTGTCACGTCGTCCGCGCTTTCGAAGATGAGAACATCACCCACGTATCCGGCCAGGTCGATCCGATCACCGATATCGAAACGATCAACCTGGAGCTTATCCTTGCCGATCTTGAAACCGTCACGAAGCGTCTGGACCGCGTAGCGAAACTTGCCCGTCAGAAGGACAAGGATGCCGTAGCGGAGCAGGCGGTATTGGAGACGTTGAGAGAAGCATTGGAAGACGAAACGCCGGCCCGTGCCGTCGAATTCGGCACAGACCAGCAGAAGATCGTCAAAGGTCTGCACTTGTTGACGGCGAAACCGATCCTTTATGTCGCGAATGTAAGCGAAGAGGAAATCGGGGAAGGCGACAACGATAAGGTCAAACAAATCCGCGAGTTCGCAGCGAAAGAAAACGCGGAAGTCATCGTTGTTTGTGCGAAAATCGAATCAGAGATCGCCGAACTGGACGGCGACGAAAAAGAAGAATTTCTGGAGGATCTCGGAATTGCAGAGTCCGGTCTCGATCAGCTGATCAAGGCGACTTACAACCTTCTGGGTCTTGCAACGTACTTCACAGCCGGGGAGCAGGAAGTCCGTGCCTGGACGTTCAAAGAAGGCATGACAGCCCCTCAAGCAGCAGGAATCATCCACACGGACTTTGAGCGAGGGTTCATCCGTGCCGAGACGGTGTCTTATGATGACCTGATGGAAGCGGGTTCGATGGGAGCAGCACGCGACCGTGGACGCGTTCGTCTGGAAGGAAAAGAGTATATCGTCCGTGACGGGGATGTCATCCATTTCCGTTTCAACGTGTAAGCGCACGAGCTTTCGCCGAAGGCTTGTAAATGAGGGACAAGTTTGTTACAATACTATATTGTGAGTAATTATTGATTACTCCTTGCCCCTTCGATAGAGAAGGAGCCGTCAAGTCCATAAGGAGGTGAAAACGGATGAACAGAAAATACGAAATCATGTATATCATCCGCCCAGACATCGAGGAGGAAGCTAAAACGGCTGTCAAAGATCGTTTCAGCGCAATCCTAACTGATAACGGTGCGGAGATCGAACAAGTTAAAGAAATCGGTAAGCGTCGTCTTGCCTATGAAATTAACGACCACCGTGATGGTATCTATGTAACGATTGATTTCGCTGGTACGAGCGAAGCAATCAACGAATTCGACCGTCAAGCGAAGTTCACGGATGATATTATCCGCCACATCGCTGTACGCGAAGATGACAAATAAGGAGTGGTTCTGATGTTAAATCGTGTCGTATTAGCCGGCAGATTGACGAAGGATCCTGATTTACGCTATACGCCGAACGGAGTAGCTGTCGCCAACTTCACTGTCGCTGTAAACCGTCCTTTTTCCAACAACCAGGGAGATCGCGACGCCGATTTCATCAACTGTGTCGTTTGGAGACGTCCAGCAGAAAACCTGGCTAACTTTATGAGTAAAGGAAGCCTTATAGGTGTTGATGGACGCATACAGACAAGAAGCTTCGACAACCAAGAAGGTAAGCGTGTATTCGTTACAGAAGTTGTTGCAGACAGCGTACAGTTCCTAGAATCCAAAGGTGCTTCCCAAGGCGGAGGAAACCGTGGAGGTTCAGGATTCCAACCAAATCAGAATCAACAACCATCAGGAAACAACTTCGGTTCTAACAACAACAACCAACGAAACGATGACCCATTCGCAGATAATGGGGAACCTATCGATATATCAGATGACGATCTACC
The DNA here is from genome assembly GCF_000469135.2 of Bacillus sp. SB49. Taxonomy (NCBI): domain Bacteria; kingdom Bacillati; phylum Bacillota; class Bacilli; order Caryophanales; family Bacillaceae; genus Bacillus; species Bacillus sp. SB49. The sequence continues at coordinate 14,523 of NZ_CP048117.1, read as the reverse complement.
ATTCTAATGAGAAAGGAGTGAATGCACATGGCACGTCGTGGACGCGGTAAACGTAAAAAGGTGTGTTTCTTCACAGCTAACGGAATTACACACATCGACTATAAAGATGTTGATTTGCTGAAACGTTTCATCTCTGATCGTGGAAAAATTCTTCCTCGTCGAGTAACTGGAACTTCTGCTAAATACCAACGTAAATTGACAAAAGCGATTAAACGCTCTCGTCAAATGGCTCTACTTCCATACACTACTGAATAAGTGGATGGGTAGCGTCGGTGGAAACCCCGGAATCTTTCTTAGATTCCGGGGTTTCTTTTTCTTTTCCTCATCTATTGCTGACTTTGGGTGATTCTTTTCTTCCCCAATTCTATTTCTCGAAAGCTCATAAAAAAACCACGACAGCCATTGTCGTGGTTTTTTTATGGAATCGTCAGGTCGTCCGCCTGCTGATTATCCGTTCAACCCCATATAGTCACGGAGTTCTTCTTTGTTTGTCAGCAGGTCTTCGAGTGTGTACCCTTCCAGTACGGCAAGGAATGCGCGTAATGCTTCGTGGAGGGCGTGCTTCAATTTGCAGGCGGGAGTGATGACACAGTAATTGGTGGCGCAGTCGAAGCATTCCAGTAGATGAAAGTCGTCTTCCATCGCGCGGACGACATCGCCGACGTTGATGTCTTTCGGTTCCCGGGCCAGCCGGATGCCGCCGGAGCGGCCCCGGAGTGTTTCAATCAGCTGCATCTTATTGAGCTCATGTATGATTTTAGCCAAATGGTTTTCTGAGATGTGGAAGACTTCGGAGATCTCTTTCTTTCGTGCGAGCTCTCCGTTCCTTTTCGATGCTGTGAAAATCAATACCCTTAAGGCATAGTCCGTGTACTTCTTTAGTCGCATCGTCGTAACCCTCATTTTCTGTTTTTTTCATGATACCATACTCCGTTTATAAAGTCTTAGGAATGAGACGTTCTCACAATTGTCATAAAAGATGTATTTTAAATATTGCTTTAAATTTTCTTCGTTTTATAATAAAGGTGTATTAAAAATATATCTTTTGGAGGCTTTATTATGGTGACAAAGGCTGAAAAACCACTAGATGAAAAGACAGTACGGACGATTAAAGCGACGGTTCCTGTCCTGGCGGAGCATGGCGGTACGATTGCAGGCGTTTTCTATCGGAACCTCTTTCAAGAGCATCCGGAACTGAGAAACGTCTTCAATCAGACGCACCAAAAGGTCGGCGAGCAGCCGAAGGCCCTGGCGAATGCTGTGTACATGGCGGCAGCACACATCGATGAGTTGGAAACGATTCTGCCGATGGTCAAGCAGGTCGCGGAAAAGCACCGCAGCCTGCATGTGAAACCGGAGCATTATCCTGTTGTCGGCGAGCACCTGCTTGGCGCGATCAAAGAGGTGCTCGGTGACGGTGCGACAGAGGAGGTTCTAGGAGCCTGGGAGCGTGCTTACGGAGTCATTGCGAGTGTCTTCATTGATATCGAATCCGACCTCTATGAGCAGGCGGAGAATCAGCGTGGAGGCTGGAGCGGATATCGGACGTTCCGGATAGCGGAAAAGGTGAAGGAAAGTGACACGATCACTTCCTTCTACCTCCAACCCGTCGACGGTGGCGCCCTTCCACAGTTCAGGGCTGGTCAGTACGTGACGATCAAAGCGGACATTCCCGGCCAACCGGTAAGTCACTTGAGACAGTACAGCTTATCCGATGCACCCGGAAACGATTATTTCCGCATCAGTGTGAAGCGAGATCGTGGCATAAACGGAAATCCTGCCGGAATTGTTTCCTGCTGGCTCCACGACAAGGTCGAAGCAGGCGATACGCTGCCGGTCAGTGCGCCTGCAGGTGATTTCACACTGGATGAAGAAGTGGAACGTCCGCTTGTGCTGATCAGTGGAGGCGTCGGTGTTACACCGCTTATGAGCATGTGGAAGGACGCGGTTCAACGTCAAAAGAATCGGGAGGTACATGTCATCCACGGAGCGAAGAACGGCGCCGTCCACGCCTTCCGTGACGACATGACGGCTCTTCCCGCTGCATCTACGCATATCGTCTATTCCGAACCTCGAGCAGAAGAGGGAACGTTCGATCAATCAGGATACGTAGATAGAGCGTTTTTACAGGAGAAGGTGCCATCCGGTGCCACTGTGTATATCTGCGGCCCGGAAGGCTTCATGACAGCGGTGCATGAAGCGCTTGCTGCGATTGGTGTGAAGCAGGAGCAGATTCACTATGAATTTTTCGGAACCACAGGGGTGCTGGAGGTCTGAGCGATCTCCTATTTTGCCAAAGAAAAAAGCGGCCGGGGATTAAATTCCCTGCCGCTTTTTTTGTTTATTCTTCTACATAGGCCCACTTAAATTCAAATTCAGGACCTGTTGCTGTGGAGTAGACTCCTTTGATCGATGGACGGAAGAGCTGTGCCTTCGCATCCTGGTAGATCGGAGCTACGGCTGCATCTTCTTCCAGAAGGAGGCGTTCCGCTTCCATGAATGCTTCGAAACGCTTATCCGGATCCTGGGCGAATTCATTGTTCGCTTGTTCGATGAGGCTGTCATACTCTTCACTGGAATAACCCATGTTGTTGTTCTGTCCGTCTGTCAGATACATGTTCAAGTACGTGTTTGGATCGACATAGTCCGGTCCCCACGTCGCTGCCTCCATTTCGAATTCTGCTTCGTTGTCACGGCGGACACGCTCTTTGAACGGCACTTCCATCACTTTAATCGTCAGGCCTTCCAAATTCTCTTCCAATTGGCCTTTGTAATAGGCAAGGGTATCTTTCGATGTACCTGTGTCATCTCCAAGCAGCTCGATTTCCACTGTGTCGGTGCCGAGTGCTTCCAAGCCCTTCTGCCAATGTTCCTTCGCTTTCTCGACGTTCGTCTCTACGAGGTCGCCCTGCGCTTCCCGGAAGTCTTCTTCACTGTCCGGCATCGATACGAAGTTCGATGGTACATATCCTTTGGCCGGCACGGATCCGTCATTCAAGATGACGTCGACGAGTCCCTGGCGGTCGATAGCCATGGAGATCGCTTTACGGACATCGGCGTTGGCCAATGCTTCGTTGTTATCCTGGTTGAACTTGAAGAAATATAAGTATGGTTTCTCGACGACCTGGAACGCTTCGTCCGAGCTGTATTGATCGACGAATTCGGCATTCAATTCGGTTTGATCGATTTCGCCGGATTCATATAAGTTGACGCCTGTGGAAACTTCTTTCACTACTTTTGCGTGGATCTTGTCCAACTGGACGGTATCGGCATCCCAATAGGAATCGCTCTTCTCAATCGTCCAGCCTTCGCCGTGGCTCCAGTCCGTCATTTCAAAAGGACCGTTCGAAATTGTGTACTCGGCCTCCGTGGCAAACTTGTCTCCCTGCTCTTCTACATACTTTTGGTTCAAAGGCATGAAGGTGATGAACACGGTCATCGATTCAAAGTATGGAACAGGCTTTTCCAATTTGACTTCCAATGTCTTATCATCGACCGCTGTCGCGCCGAGTTCTTCCGGCTCCATCTCTCCGTTGCTGATTTCCTGGGCGTTATCAATGATGCCGCCTAGGAAATAAGGGCCGTATTCGGATGCTGTATCCGGATCGACCGCCCGCTGCCAGGCGTAGACGAAGTCATTTGCCGTTACAGGATCGCCGTTCGACCACTCGGCATCACGCAGTTTAAATGTCCAAGTAAGTCCGTCTTCACTTACTTCAGAGTCTTCTGCCATCCCATCGACGAGCTGGCTATTTTCATCCAAGCGGTACAACCCTTCATAGGTTTCACCGGCCCATTGGAAACCGACGGAATCGGTGATCAAGGACGGGTCCATGCTTGGGATTTCACTTTTTGCTGTTACTGTAATCTCTTGTTCTCCGGAAGCAGATCCTTCATCGGATGTACTGTCCCCGTCTGATTCTGATGATGTCTCGCTGCCTCCACTACACGCTGCGAGTACAAGGACGAATAAGAGTGAAAATAAAACCCACCACTGTTTTCTCAAAAAGAACTCCCCCGTTTTCAAAGTTTTTAGAAAATAATTACTTTTTGAATTATAACGATAATTTTCAGAAAAATCAAAGGGATATCAGGAAAATATGCACAAGAAATGTAGACATTATAACTGAATTTTCTAATTTGATTGACAACATCCTACCATTTGATAGGATTAGAGAATATCATTTCTTTTTCTAACGTGTTAAAGACATTTAATAGGAAAAGGGTAAGAGAAAATGAGGAGGTACAAGTGGAAAATGAAGCGTGAATGGGATTTGCTGCACACTCCGGGACCGACTCCGACACCACCAAGTGTGGAGAGAAGCATGAGCCAGCCGATGATTGGTCACCGTGGTGAAAAATGTAAGGAATTGATGAAGGAAATTGCTCCGAGGTTGAAGCCGGTCTTCGGCACTTCCGGAGATGTTTTGGTCATGACAGGAAGCGGAACGTCAGCACTTGAGGCCGCTGTCGTCAATACGACGAAGCCCGGGGAAGAGGTCATCGTCGTTGTCGCCGGTGCCTTCGGAGATCGTTTTGCCCAGATTTGCCGCACGTATGAATTGATCGTCCATCAGCTTGATGTTCCTTGGGGAGAAGCGGTGACACCCGATCAGGTGGAAGCGGCCCTTCAATCCTACCCGAAAGCGAAAGCCGTCTTCCTGACGCACAGTGAAACGTCGACAGGGGTCATGCATCCGGTCGAAAAAGTCGCCGAACGCGTTAAATCCGTAAGCTCTGCCCTTGTCATCGTTGACGGAGTCTCCTCTGTCGGTGGCGCCGGTCTCGATATGGATCGTTATGGAATCGATATCGTAGTATCCGGTTCCCAGAAAGCGTTGATGCTCCCGCCCGGACTTGCGTTCGCCGCTGTCGGAGAAGCAGCCTGGAAAGTGATTCACGAAAATCCACGCCCGCGCTTTTACCTGGACTTGAGATCTTATAAAAAACAGCTCGACGCAGGACAGACACCATTCACTCCGGCCTTGTCGCTGCTGTACGGATTAGAACAGGTGTTGAACCTGTTGGAAGAAGAAGGTTTGGAAAACGTGTATGCACGTCATACGTTAATGAAAGATATGACTCGGAACGCCTGTCTCGCTCTCGGTCTTCCGCTGCTTGTAAGCGAGGCGGAAGCTTCCACTACCGTGACATCGATCCGCCCGGATACCTTCGAGGCAGAGCAGTTGAGGAAGCTTGCCAACGAAGAATTCGGCTTGATCATGGCAGGAGGACAGAAGCATATGAAGGGCGAGATTTTCCGCATCGGCCATATGGGTTACTGTCGCCCGGCAAATGTCCTGCAGTATATCGGCATCATCGAAATCGTCCTGAAGCGTCTCGGACATGAATTCGAACCCGGTGCAGGCGTCGCAGCAGCACAGGAAGCATACTTGAAGCACACAAGGGAGGATCATCATGTACCGCGTATTAATCAGTGACCCACTTAGTGAAGACGGAATCAGACCATTATTGGATGCAGAAGATGTAGAAACGATCAATACTCCTTCTCTCTCCAAGGAAGAGCTGCTGGAGGCGGTCGGTTCTGCCGACGCCATGATCGTCCGCAGCCAGACACAGGTGACAAGGGAAGTCATCGAACATGCCCCTCACCTGAAAATCATCGGCCGTGCCGGTGTAGGCGTCGATAACATCGATATCGAGGCAGCGACAGAGAACGGTGTGGTCGTCGTTAATGCGCCGGATGGAAATACGATCTCTACGGCGGAACATACGATGGCGATGCTCATGTCGCTTGCCAGGAACATCCCGCAGGCGTATCACAGCTTGAAGCAGCAGCGCTGGGACCGGAAGAAATACGTCGGTGTCGAGCTGAAGGATAAAGTGCTCGGTATCGTCGGCTTCGGAAGGATCGGCCGGGAAGTTGCTTCCCGCGCCAAAGGCCACCGGATGAAAGTCGTTGCCTTCGACCCGTTCTTGAACGAGGAAAAGGCGGCGAAGGCAGGCGTAACGTGCGGAACGGTCGACGAAGTGATTGCGCAGGCGGACTTCCTTACCGTCCATACGCCCCTTATTGAGAAGACGAAACACTTGATCAATGAAGAGGCGATCAAGAAGATGAAAGACGGCGCGCGCATCTTGAACTGTGCCCGCGGCGGTATTGTGGAAGAGAATGCCCTCTATGAAGCTATTAAATCCGGCAAGATCGCTGGAGCAGCTCTCGACGTTTTCGAGGAAGAGCCGGCGACGGAGCATCCGCTGCTTACCCTTGATGAAGTCATCGCGACTCCGCACCTGGGTGCGAGCACGATCGAGGCGCAGGAGAATGTAGCGACAGACGTCAGCTATGACATCATCGAATCTCTGCGCGGAGGTACGGTGAAAAACCCTGTCAACATTCCATCCGTTTCTTCAGAAATGATGGAGAAGCTGTCTCCTTACTTCCTATTATCCGAGCGTCTTGGGGATTTCCTTTCCAAGATCGTCGACGGCACGCTTGAAAGTGTGAATGTCACGTACAGTGGAGAACTGCTGGATGTCGATACGATGCCGCTTACTCGTATCGCTGTGAAGGGTATTCTGAAGCGTCATATCGGCAGCCGTGTCAACGACGTCAACGCCTTTAAGACGGCATCAGATAAAGGAATTACGATCAACGAGCAGAAGTCGACATCTACAAAAGGCTTCACAAACTTGATCACGGTGGAAATCGAAACAGATAAAGAGAAGCGCAGCATCCGTGGAACGCTTCTGAACGGATTGGGACCACGCATCGTCCAGTTCGATCACTATCCGATCGACGTCGTTCCGGAAGGTCATCTCATCGTCATTCACCACAAAGACCAGCCAGGTGCAATCGGCCGTGTCGGAAGCCTTCTTGCCCAGCATCAAGTCAACATCGCCACGATGCAGGTGGGACGGACGAATGAAGGTGGAGAAGCTGTCATGGTGCTGACGGTCGACAAAGAAGTGACGGAAGAATCCGTTGTCAAGCTGGCAGAGCTCTCTGATATTCAGAAGGTCCAGAGCCTTACTCTCTAAGCCATTATTATAGATATCTTTAAGAAAAAGCAGGCGTTTGCCTGCTTTTTCTTTATTTGTTGGAGAAGTGGGAAGATCGTGCGGCTAAAGAAGGAGCATGTGCTTTGACAAAAGAGAGGGTCCTTGGTACGTTTAAATCCGACTAAAACGATACACATTGGAGGGATAAAGGTTGGAAGAATCAAGAGAATCCATATCCAAGTTCAGGAGAGGCTTGTTCCGGATCTTGGACGGGATTGAGTGGCTTGGGAATAAGCTGCCGTCCCCGCTCTTATTATTTGCTATATTAGCTTTGTTGGTTATTGTTCTATCAGGCATTTTCTCCGGCGTCGCCGTCACCAACCCGACGAGTGGAGAAGTCGTGGAAGTGAAGAATCTGCTCAGTCTGAGTGGACTGGAGTATATCTTCAATAGTGCCGTCGAAAACTTCATCGGTTTTCCGCCGCTCGGAGCCGTTCTTGTTACAATGCTTGGGATCGGACTTGCTGAACAGACGGGACTGATCCATACGTCGCTGAAGGGGATCGTGTTCTCCTTCCCTAATAAGCTGTTGACGGCCGCGCTTGTGTTCGCAGGTGTGATGTCCAGTTTAGCGGTCAATGCCGGCTATGTCGTTCTTCCGCCGCTTGGAGCGGTTCTGTTCCTCGGACTGGGACGTCATCCGCTCGCCGGTCTTGCTGCTGCGTTCGCCGGGGTATCGGGGGGATTCGGCGCAAACCTTGCTCTGACTTCGACGGATGCGATCCTGCAGGAGTTGACGGCAGATGCTGCCCGTACCATCGATCCTGCTTACGCTGATACGATTACCGTGACGATGAACTATTTCTTTGCTGCCGTCTCCGTTCTTCTCGTAACCATCATCGGTACCTTCGTCACGGAAAAGATCATCGAACCGCGCCTTGGGAAGTACAAGGGAGAGGCCGATGCAGAGATGGAAGAGTTGACTGATACAGAGAGAAAAGGGATGCGGCTTGCTGGTCTCGGCTTTCTTCTAACCTTCGCTTTGATGGTCTATTTGTCGCTCGGACCGCTGCGTGGGGACGGGGCTTATATTGAATCGCCGTTCTTCCAGGCCCTCGTCTTTGTCATCTTCCTTCTTTTCCTTGTACCGGGATTAATCTATGGAATCGTCGTTAAGGAGATCAAGAATGATAAGGATCTAACGAGGCTGCTGGGCAAGACGATGGCGAGTATGGGAGGATATATCGCGCTTGCATTTACAGCGGGTCAGTTCATCGCTTACTTCCAGGAGACGAATCTTGGGACGGTCATCGCCTTTCGGGGAGCTGATTTCCTTGATTCCACCGGGTTTGATGGGATTGCGCTCATTTTGACATTCATCGGTCTGACCATGGTCGTGAACTTCTTCATCGGCAGTTCTTCCGCGAAATGGACGATTCTGGCGCCTGTTTTCGTTCCGATCATGATGAATCTCGGGTATTCTCCTGAATTCACGACGCTGTTGTACCGAATCGGGGACTCGGTGACGAACATGGTGACACCGCTCCTGCTTTATTTCCCTGTCGTCATTGCCTTCGCTCAGCGTTATGACAAGAAAATCGGTATCGGGACATTGATTTCGGTGATGATCCCCTATTCCGTCGCTTTCCTGCTCGGATGGCTCGTGCTCCTGCTCATCTGGGTGCTGCTCGGAATCCCTGTAGGCCCGGGAGCTCCTGTTCAGTATTAATTTTTATCGGGAGTGCTTGTGCCGCCGCTGATGGTTTCCGTGCAGGGCTGCGCTTTCCGCGGGCGGCCGGCGAGCCTCCTCAGAGCTCTGAAATGCCCCCTGAATATTGGACAATATTCAGGGGGCATTTCTATGAATAAATGGAGTAAAGAAGAAAAGTTAAGCATTGTGTTGAGATATCAAAACGAAAACATCAGTATACGAGGACTTTCCGAAGAACTCGATATCGATAATTCTTCGTTACGATATTGGGTCAAATTGTTTGAGTATCATGGGAATGAAGCTTTTCACTTTCCCTATACAAACTACCCTCCTGCCTTTAAACTGAAGGTAATTAACTATATTCAGGAAACAGGATCCTCTATACGTGAAGCTTCCGCTCTCTTTCACATTCCAGACTTCTCCATGGTTCGCCGATGGATCGTGAAGTGGAAACAGGGCGGCCTGGCGGCCTTGGGTCCTGCACAGGAGGATCAACTACTTATGGCTAAGGACAAATCCAATAAACCGTCTCGTTCTTTCAAATCGATAGAAGAAGAAATCGAATACCTACGCATGGAGAACGCTTATCTAAAAAAATTAAATGCCTTAGTCGAAGAGGAAACCAAGAACCAACCGAAAGGCAAAAAGCCCAAACGGTCTTCGAACTAAGGCACGCCTTCCCTGTATATAAACTCGTCAAGGTAGCTGGTATCCCCCGTAGTACTTACTACTATCACGTGAAGCAGATGGGGAAAACAGATCCTGATCGTGAGCTGAAAGAAAAGATCACGGGAATCTTCCATCAGTCTGATAGGAAATACGGGTATCGTCGGGTTCAAAATCAATTGGAGAATGAAGGTATTCATGTGAATCATAAAAAAGTTTACCGCCTGATGAAAGAGTTAGGCCTTCGATGCCAAGTTCGCATGAAGAAATACCATTCTTATAAAGGGAAAGTCGGTGAAGTAGCCGATAATCTCTTGAATAGGGAATTTACAGCTTCGAAACCGAATCAGAAATGGGTAACGGATATTACGGAGTTTAAATTGTTTGGTGAAAAACTCTATCTTTCTCCCATTCTGGACTTATTTAATGGTGAAATCATTACGTATACGATTGGATTGCGCCCTACGTACGCCTTGGTAGCGGAAATGTTGGAGAACGGCCTTCAGCGTTTGAACCCGGAAGACGAATTAATGATGCATTCCGACCAGGGATGGCATTATCAAATGCGTCCCTATCGAGAACGCCTTCAAGAGGCAGGCATCACCCAAAGTATGTCTAGAAAAGGGAACTGTCACGATAATGCCGTGATAGAAAACTTCTTCGGCATCATGAAATCAGAGCTTTTATACTACAAAGAATTTGAAAGTATCGAGCACTTCAAAGAGCAACTGGCAGCATTTATGGATAATTATAATCATCAAAGAATTAAGTCGAAACTCCGCATGAGTCCGATTCAATTTCGTGAGAAATTTAATAAAGCGTCATAAAAAACATTGTCCAAGTTCATGGGTTCATTTCACTCCGCTCTTCCGGGGTCTCTCCTGTCTCGCTTTTCCCGCAGGAGTCTCCGCCCTGCCCTCCAATCATCAGCTGGTGAGGGTGGAATATGAAAAAAACCGAACGTCTCCCGGCTTTTTGAGCTGGATGCGTTCGGTTTTTTTGTGTGCGTGTTTCACGTGAAACTGGGTCAGTCGATCGGGTGTACCGTCGCTTTTCTATTGGAGAAAACGTGCACACTATCGTAGCCGACCGACTTCGCGAGGTCGATTGCTTCCCCGTATCGGTACCCGATATGGTCCGGTTTATGAGCGTCCGAACAAAGGACGATCCCGACGCCGTGATCCTTACAAATCTGCAGCAGCACAGGGTCCGGATACATGATGCCGACCGGCTTCCGGAGACCTGCCGTGCTGATCTCGATGCATGTGTTGGTCGACGCCAGCGCTTTGGCTGCGCGTTCATACTGTTCTTTCAGAAACGCCTCATCATCCGGTCGATAGCCGAATACTTTGATGACATCGATATGACCGACGAAATCGAACAGGCCGGATTCTGCCAGAGTGACGACCCGGTCGAAATACTGACGGTACACTTCTTTCAAATCACGCTTTTCGTACTCGTCCCGGAAAATGGCGAGATCGATTCCCCAATCATCGATCCAGTGAACGGATCCGATCACATAGTCGAAGGGATGGGCGTCGATGAAGTCTTTCATCTCTTTTTCTTTTCCCGGCATATAGTCCATTTCTATTCCCATCTTAATAGGAAGCCCGGCTTCCTCTGCCGCATCGAACATCTTCTGGTACGTATCGAATTCAAGGGTTCTGCGATTCTCCACCCACGGGTTCGAGAGGATCGCACTCGTTTCCTGGAAGAAATAAGCGTGCTCGGATATGCCGAGTTCTTCAATGCCTTCTTCTTTCGCTTTTTGTATGTAGGTTCTGAGGTAGTCGATATCTAAGTTGCCAGTTTCTGCCATATGAACATGATAGTCGGTACGCATGATCGTCCTCCTCTATTAATTTCATTTATCATACCAGACTGTGTTCATATGACCAAGTCCTGGAACGGATGGATGAGACGAGAAACAGGTACCCTTTGTATGTTAAAATAGGGAGGTTACTAAAAGCCCGTAGAAATAGAGGTGCTTCAAAAGAAATGAATAAATCACGAAGATTAACGGAAGGGGCTTTGATGGCCGGTATCTACTTGATATTGCTGCTGCTTTCTTTGTATATGCCGATTATTGGTCCTTTCATGATATTTGTCCTGCCCGTACCGTTCGCTTATTACGCGCATCGGCATGGGTGGAAACCCGGAGCCCTGGTGTTCCTGGTGGCTTTGATCTTTTCCTTGCTGTTTGCGACAGTGATATCGCCGGTCACGCTGCTTGCCGGCATCGGCGGCCTGTTCCTTGGTGGTGCCATGCATAAGAAGCGCGGATCCTATGAGACGCTGGCCATCGGTTCGGTCGGCTTCATCATCGGAATCGTTCTATTGTTCCTTGCTACTCAGTTTGTGTTCGACGTCAACTGGATCGATGACTTCAACAACAATCTGGAAGAAGGAGTCACTTCCGCAGAGAACCTTCTCTCCGGTGTGATGGACGAGGAGCAGGTCGAGCAGCAGATTGCCGCCATGCGGGAGCAGATCGCGTTTCTCCCTGACATCATGCCTAGTATTCTCGCTATGACAGGAATCGTCCTTGCGTTCCTGAATCAGTGGATTACGTACAAGGTGATCAACCGGGTGGAGAAGAAGTCGTACCGTTTCGTCTCCTTCAAGAACTTCCGGCTGCCGTCTGCTGTATTATGGTACTACTTGATTGCATTGATTTTGAATCTGATTGTCGGAGACGGAGGCGGGCTGCTTTATTTAGCCGCCATCAACATCTTCACGTTGACAGGGACGCTGATCGTCATCCAAGGCTTTTCTTTCGTATTTTTCTATGCCGGTGTGAAGAAATGGTCCAAGGCAATTCCGGTGGTGCTCATCGTTTTCACCTTGCTTCTTCCACAATTGATGCTGTATCTTGTAAGAATCTTAGGTATAATTGATTTAGGATTTCCATTGCGGGAACGCTTGGGAGAAACGAAGGATAAATAGCTCGGAGCAGATGGTGGGAGCTGAATGCAATGCCGAATTTCTTTAAAAAACCAACGATGAGCGGACACTTGTGGATCATTTATTTGATCTCTCTTGTGCTGCTTGGATTCATTTGGTATTACCAGTGGACATTGGGACTGATGATGACGCTGTTTTTAGCTGCGTCCATCTTTTACAGTGTCCGTACGGAACAGAATATGATCAGCGAAACAGAGGAATATATTTCGACGCTTTCCTACCGGGTCAAGAAGGTAGGGGAAGAGGCGTTACTCGAGATGCCGATCGGGATCATCCTCTTCAGTGAGAATTTCACGATTGAATGGGCGAATCCCTACATGAACAGGTTCACAGAGGAGGACTCGATCGTCGGTCAGTCTCTTAAGAAGCTGTCCGATCAAATCATCCCTGCCGTCAAGGAAGATGAGGATGAAGTGTGGCTTACGATCGGCAACTATAAGTTCCAGACGGTCATCAAGCGTGAGGAACGGCTGCTTTACTTGTTCGACAGGACGCGGCAGACCGAAATCCATAATCGCTATGAGAACGAACAGACGGTGCTGTCTGTCATCTTCCTGGATAACTATGAAGAGATCACTCAAGGGATGGACGATACAGCGAAGAGTCATATCAACTCCCAGGTGACGTCGATATTGAATAAATGGGCCGGCGATTACGGCATTTATTTGAAACGGACGTCTCAGGAGCGCTTCATGGCAGTCTTGAACCAGGAGATTCTGGCAACGCTTGAAAAGGCGAAGTTCGAAATTCTGGATGATGTCCGTGAGCTGATTACCGATCAGAACGTCCCGTTGACGCTCAGCTTCGGTATCGGTGTCGGACCGGTCAGCCTGCCGGAGCTTGGCGAACTGGCTCAGTCCAGTCTCGACCTTGCACTGGGGCGCGGCGGAGATCAGGTGGCGATCAAGGATGACTCCGGGAAAGTCCGCTTCTACGGCGGTAAAACGAATCCGATGGAGAAACGGACCCGTGTCCGGGCCCGCGTTATCTCCCATGCGATGAAGGAGCTCGTCCAGGAGAGTGAAAAGGTGCTCATCATGGGGCACAAGTCTCCGGATATGGATTCGGTCGGGGCATCGATCGGGATTCTGAAGATCGCTCAGGCGAATGATAAAGAAGCAGCGATTGTTCTTGATCCCGACGATATCGATACAGGTGTCCAACGGATGATTGAAGAGATCGAGAAGGATGAGGACTTGTGGCGTTACTTCCTGTCACCTCAGGATGCGCTTGAAATGGTGACGAACGATACGCTGCTTGTCATTGTCGATACGCACAAGCCGTCGATGGTCATCGAAGAGAAATTGTTATCGAAGACCGAACATGTCGTCGTCATCGATCACCACCGCCGGGCCGAAGAGTTCATCTCCGATCCGACGCTCGTGTACATGGAACCGTACGCATCTTCGACTGCAGAACTTGTGACGGAATTGCTGGAATACCAGCCGAAGAAGCTGAAACTGTCGATGCTTGAATCGACGGCGCTGCTGTCAGGAATCATCGTCGATACGAAGAGCTTCACGCTGAGAACCGGCTCGCGCACGTTCGACGCGGCGTCCTACCTTCGTTCTAAAGGAGCGGACACCGTCCTTGTGCAGAAGTTCATGAAAGAAGACCTTGATATTTATATACGGAGAAGCAAGCTGATCGAGCAGGCGAGCGTGTACAGGGATGGAATTGCCATCTCGACCGGGGACAAAGGCGAATCCTATGGACCGGTCATCATCGCTCAGGCCGCCGATACGCTGCTTACGATGAGCGGTATCGTCGCATCCTTCGTCATTTCCGAACGTAAAGACGGACGAATCGGCATCAGCGCCCGTTCGCTTGGGGACATCAACGTCCAGGTCATCATGGAGAAGATGAACGGCGGAGGGCATTTGACGAATGCGGCGACCCAATTGGAAGACACAACGATTGAAGATGCGAAAGCATTGTTGCAAGATATAATTGATGAGTATTTTGAAGGGGGAGACTTTGAATGAAAGTAATTTTTAAAGCCGATGTTAAGGGGAAAGGCAAGAAGGGCGAAATCAAGGATGTAAACGACGGTTACGCCCGCAACTATCTGCTTAAAAATAACTTGGCCGTTGAAGCGACGAAAGGAAACCTCCAGGCGCAGAAAGCGAAGGATGCGAAGCAAGAGCAGCGTGCGCAGGAAGAAGTGGAGGAAGCGAAGCAGTTGAAAGAGACGCTTTCCGGTATGGAAGTGAAGCTGA